>CAYTZE010000029.1:0-7018 GCA_964442415.1 uncultured Candidatus Saccharibacteria bacterium | reverse complement strand
AAACCAGGATCGACCGACCATGCGACAGTCGAGCTTTTCGGCACGGCAAAGTTGACCAATGTAATCAGACGAGTAATCCGAGATTTCGGATGCTCGCCTTGCCGAGATGTATTTCCTGCCTTCTGTAATAAAGATATCTTTCATTTGGGTTCGCTCATAATTATACGCGATTACTCAAGAAAAAAATCTGTGGACAACTATTTTCTTTTAAAAATTGTGACGGATCATGTAAAAAAATATGCAAAATGAAAAAATTTTAGCTATAACTTTTCCCAAAATTCAACTACGCCTATAACTCAATTTTGAGCCTTATAGAGCATGTGCATTTAAGCAAAAAACTAGTCAAAACCAATCCAACAAAACAACGAAATGTGATTAAAAAAACAGTATTAGAAATTAATGTAATAATAAAACTAAATATGCCGAAAAATCGGGTAGCCGAGATGTCGGTTTCCTTAGGGATATTATGGGGTATTTTTGATGATGACCTTACACAAGTAGTAACCCTTAAAATTCTGTCACTTTATAGCGAACAAATGACCAGTTTCAACTGACCGCTTATAATGCGATATGGGCACTACTAGCCATATAATGATGATCTTTATTAATCACAAATCTGTGCACACACTTTGTATGGTAATGGATACAGGCAGATGCTATAATATTGATACAATAATTTTAGAAACTCTCAGTTGCTAAAGATTACTAAAATATATTAAATATAGATACTCAATTATCAATGTATATTAATCTTTACTAATGTGGATTTAAACTCTATAAAACTCATAACGATCAAGCAGGCGGCCAAGATTCTTGGTGTTACGCCTCTTACTCTCCGTAATTGGGACAATAGTGGAAAATTTGAGGCTTCTAGGCACTCGATCAACAATTATCGCGTCTACAAGCTTGCTGATATTGAGAAGCTTGTTATGGAAATTGAAGCAAGCAAGGGCAAGAGGCCAAACAAAAAGCAGGTACGCAAGCTGGTCGTTCAGCACCTGTCAGAGTCCTCATCCTAGACTACTCGAATTGATCATTTTGCGAGGCAGTGTATACCCTCTCTAGGACTTATCAATTGGATAGCTAAAATCACCTCAAAATTGGAGGTGATTTTTTATAAAAATATTTTGGATTTTATGACTATGATACTACCTATTTTTATTCTCGTAGCTTGAGTCTAAAATTTTGTAGCTGATGTATCTATTTCTGCCAATTTTTTGATGAATTCCACTAAAAATTTATAGTGTATCCTGCTTTAGTTTCTAGTGTGATTTAATGCCCGTATTTTTACTAAAAGTCGACAGCTTACTTAACACTAATTTTGAGAGTATTTGCGGATCATATTTAATTGAAAATTGAGTGACTTTCGACTATACTGGCTTCATTATGAAAGGTGCAGAAAATGCTACAGGTAAATCATACCTCCCTACCATCGGCCTCGAGATACATGCTGAGCTCAACACTGCATCCAAAATGTTTTGTTCATGCAAGAATGACCCCGACGAAGAGAAGCCGAATATTAATGTCTGCTCTATCTGTCTCGGTCATCCAGGCACACTTCCCGCCCTCAACATGAAAGCTATCGAGCATGTCCTTCGAGTTGGTACTGCAGTTGGTGGGACACTCGCAGACTTCACTGAGTGGGACCGAAAGAATTATTTTTATCCAGACATTCCGAAAGGATATCAGATCAGTCAGTTCAAGTACCCTCTTGTCTCGGATGGTACCCTTGCAGGTGTGGCACTCGAACGCATTCATCTCGAGGAGGACACTGCTCAATCAACTCATGACATCGAGGTCGGACCTCGAGGTCCGACCTCGTTGGTCAACTTCAACCGCTCAGGTGTCCCCCTCATGGAGTTGGTGACCAAACCTGTTATCCATGACGCAGTAGCTGCGACGAACTTTGCCAAGGAGCTTCAGCTCCTCCTCCGCACTCTCGGTGCCGGTGAAGCGAACATGGAGAAGGGTGAGATGCGTGTGGAGGCGAATATTTCTGTTGCTTCCCCTGCCGACACTGAGGCAGGTAGCTTCGGAACCAAGACTGAGGTCAAGAATCTCAATTCATTCCGCGCAGTCGAGGGTGCTATTGCTTATGAGATCGAGAGACAAATCGAGCTGTTAGAAAAGGGCGAGAAGGTTGTTCAGGAGACAAGAGGTTGGGATGATTCATCTGGTGGAGGCGAAACATACTCACAGAGGAGCAAGGAAAGCTCGCACGATTATCGTTACTTCCCTGAGCCCGATATACCCAAGCTCAAGCTCTCGGAGATACCTGAGTTTGCACCTAACGTCATCAAGAAAAGTATTCCTGAGTTACCGTGGATACGACGTGATCGCTACCAAGAAGACTTTGGTATGACTGCAAAAGAGGCAGAAGTTTTCGTAGGATCCCCTGCCCTGTCTCTATACTTCGAACAAATTATCCAAAGCTTCATAAAGGATACGAAGCGAGTAAAGCTTACTATAAACTACCTCCTTACTGACTATCTAAAGCTTATAAAAGACGCAGAAATCGCTGGTAGTGATGCAACACTTACTCGTGTACCAGCCATATCATTCGCGGAACTTATATCAATGTTGGCAGCCGGAGAGATAGGATCTCGTGCTGGTAAGGACATTTTGGCACTAATGTTCAAAGGTGAAGAGACTCCAAATGACCCGAAGTCTCTCGCTGATAAGCATGGACTCATTCAGAAAAATGACCCTTCCGCTCTCATTCCTGCCATCGAAAAAGTTATCTCCGATAATGAAAAAGTGGTTGCTGAATATCGTGCAGGCAAGGTTGCTTCCCTCCAATTCTTGATCGGTCAGGCCATGAAGGCAACCAAGGGCGCGGGCAATCCAGAAGTGGTCAAGAAGTTATTGATGGAGAAGTTGGGGTAAGATGTGTGTCATTTCTACATATAAGAATTCATATTCTTTGCATTGCGTAGTTTAATATAAAAGTTATAAGTCACCTTTGTGTCACCCCTGCGAAGGCGAATCAGCAGATTCGTGCATCTTGGCCAGGGGTCCAGACTCAGAGTAGTAATATCTGTTAACTAATATTGTATATAAAATCTATTACGTCTACATACTTACGGACAAGCAAAATGGCACCCTACACCAACCTCTTCACCACCTCCTCGCCTAGTTTCTTGATCGAGACATCATCGAGCACACTCACCTCGAGGATATCCTCGTTCAATTTCTTGAGTGAGTTTCTAGCAACCACTAGTATGTCAGCATTCACCATATCAGTCTTGGTGAGGATGATGACCTCTTTCTTTTCAGGCAAACCATCTCCATACTTTTCCAATTCCTTCCTAACTGTTTTATAAGTCTCGACGACGTCTGCATTCTCGAGAGAAATGAGGTGTAGAAGCACCTTTGTACGCTTCACATGTCGCAAGAATTTATGACCCAAACCCTTGCCTTCTGAGGCACCTTCGATGAGTCCAGGAATATCTGCAAGAATGTATCCACCAGGGAGAGCACCGAGATTGGGATCGAGGGTTGTAAATGCATAGCTCCCCACCTTGGCGCGTGCATGCGAGAGTGCATTCAAGAGGCTCGACTTCCCCGCATTCGGGAGACCGATGAGTCCTGCGTCTGCTATAAGATTGAGCTCAACCTTGAAGTCAGCTTCCTCACCGATCATACCGTCTGTCGACTGCTCTGGCTTCACATTAGTAGAAGCTTTGAAGTGTTCATTGCCGAGACCTCCTCGCCCACCGTGCAAAATTTTGGATATTTGGCCCTCTTCGACAAGTTCGACACTGCGTCCAGAGGATAGATTGACCACTGTAGAACCTATGGGCAGATCAACAGTGATATCCTGTCCAGCACCTCCTTGCATGCTCCAATTGGCGCCATCTGTACCGTCACCACCCTTGAACTGCTTCACTGACTTGTGACGTGCGAGAATGTTGATATCACGGACAGCTCGAACATAGACATCTCCTCCAGGACCACCATTGCCGCCAGCTGCACCAGCAAACTCCTTGCCCTTTTCGTGACGCCAACGAACAACGCCGGTGCCACCGTCGCCTGCCTTCGCATGAAATTGTAGTTCGTCGATGAAAGCCATAGGATTAATTACTAATAACCAAGATACAATAACCAAACACCAGTAGCAAGAGTTTGGTGATTGTATCTTGGTTATTGGTTTTTATAGTGTTGGCCTACTCTTACTCTTGTAAATATCGAGGAGAGCGAACAAAAATGCCAATACTATTGGTCCGAGTACGAAGCCAACTGGCCCAAAGAATGATAAGCCACCAAGGACTGATATTAGGATCAAGAATGGATGGATCTTTATGCCACGATTTATGAATATAGGACCCAAAAAATTGTCTATTAGACCTACCGCTAGTACGGCCCAGATAAACAAACCGATAGCTGGATGGGTAGAACCATTGAAGGCGAGATATGCTATACCAGGTATGAGTACTAGCGACGTACCGATGCCTGGTATGAGAGCCGATATAGCCGCCACAAATCCCCACAATGACGGACTTGGTACCCCAAATATCCAGAATCCGAAACCGGTCAAGATACCCTGGATTATACCGACAGCTATAGATCCAGCGAAGATGGAGTAGACTGCCTGCTGCATTCTACGCATGATCTGTGCATCATCAGCATCGCCCAGTGGTGAAAGTGCGATAAGTTGACGTTTGAGCTCACGACCGTCTCGCAAAAAGTAGAAAAGTGCCAAGAGCATCACAAATGATCCGAAGGCAATCCTACTCAAACTGGTGAAGATACCATCTAGGTTGGAGAATATCCACTCGAGACCCTTCTTGAGTATGGCAGTCAAATTCAAAGAATCAAACGAATAATCTGGATAAATACTGAAAAGTTTTATCGTGAGGACATCCGACCAAGAATTCAGTGTGGAGACAAAATGTGATCTGCTTCCTTCATCTATGAGATATGCGTACATTGTCTGAACTTCAGAATATATCTGACCGACCAAAAACAAAACTGGAATAATAACTACGATTGCAACAATGATCAACGTGACCAATGCTGCCCAACCAGAACGTTCACGATTGCCGAAGAGATACCTCACAACGTATCTATGTAGAGTGCCGAAGACAACAGCTAGCGCTGCAGCTAGTACGATAGGAGTCAAGAACGGCAAGAATACTAGAATGGCGAGGATGATGGCCACCGCAAGTAATCCGAGAAAAAAGTAATTGGGGTGTGTTGGTATCATTACCATACATTACCACAGGTTTTAATAGTTGTGAATTGTTACACAGACTAACCAGTTACCTTGATGCCGACCTTCCGCTCAACCCTCTTTACACGATCCACGATCAGTCCATGTTCCCTCCTAGTGACGTGATCCAAACTCATATTATCGAGTTGATTCTGTATCCCTGTAAATCTGAAGTCCATTTTCTTTTCCAGTCCATCAAATCTCAGCTCCAATCCGTCAAACCTTTGTTCCAACCTGTCAAATCGCTGTTCTAATCCGTTAAATCTCGTCTCTAGCCCACCAATTCTTTGTCCCAATCCATCAAACCCTTCTTTAATCCACTTTCCCAACTCATCAATTGTCACCTCTGGGACAGCTTCGTCATTTTGATTTTTCGTTATAGATTGTTTTTTACTCATGTGTATTACTGATTACAATTCTGATAGTATACAGAACCTCTTTGCAGGGAGTAGTAGTGATGGAACAATTTTATCACTCAGTAAAAAACTAACAACTTCACAGTTTACTAAAAATGTTTCTTGATTGTCGTATATTTCTTGTAACCAACTGGACAACTTACTTCCCTACCATCAGCCTCTGATGTTCTTCAGTATTCAGTGCTCCACACTTCTTGTATTTCTTACCACTACCACATGGACATACATCATTCCTGCCTACTCCCTGCTCCTTAGGTATAGAAGACGAAGCATTAGAAGACTTATTCGAGCCATCACCAGAGCCAATAAGCGAAGCGTTATCGTGAACTTCCTTGAGCTGCTTTTGTTCTGGTGCAAGTGGTGCACCATTGGAAACTGGTACGATATGAGGCAACATGCTGATGACACGACCCTGCATGGCAGCCTGCATCTCTTTGAACAAACGAAGTCCTTCTTTCTTGTATTCGACCAATGGGTCACGCTGACCGTAAGCACGTAGGTTCACACTCGAACGGGTATAGTCCATGACCTCAAGATGTTCGACCCAAAACATATCAACTGCTTGCAAAAGAATGATGCGGACTGCATTAAGAAAATTAGCTCGGCCGAATTCGTTGATTTTCTCTGCAATAATTTTTTGGAAATCTTCTGTGTCGTGAGAAACCTTGTCGGGGCTTGTTCCGATAATCAAGTTCAATTCTGTCTCGACATCCTCTATACTACCAAGCAATAACTTCCTGCGACGACCATATACACTCCTGCGTTGACTATTGATAACATCATCGAACTCCAGAACATGCTTGCGTGAATCAAAGTTGAATCCCTCGATCTTCTCTTGTGCAGTCTCTAGCGAACGCGAAATAAGCTTGTGCTCTATAGGCTCGTCTTCAGCTACACCGAGCTTGCCCATCATGGTCTTCAACATATCTGAAGCAAACACACGCATGAGTGTATCCTCTAGAGACACGAAGAACTGCGTCTCACCTGGATCTCCCTGACGGCCAGAACGACCACGGAGCTGATTGTCGATACGTCTAGCTTCATGTCTCTCAGTACCAAGTACAAAGAGACCGCCAACTGACTTGATCTCAGTAGATTGTTCAGTAGTGCTAGGATTGCCACCGAGCTTGATATCCACACCGCGACCAGCCATGTTGGTAGCGATAGTCACTGCTCCCTTCTTGCCAGCTTGAGCTATGATCTCACCTTCACGCTCATGATTTTTGGCATTCAACATCTGGTGCGGGATGCCTTCTGACTTCAAGAACTGTGACAAGAGCTCGTTCTTCTCGATAGAGACAGTGCCGATGAGGACTGGCTGACCCTTGGCGTGTAGATCCTTGACCTTACGAGCGATAGCCTTGAACTTGCCGATCTCTGTCTGGAATAT
>CAYTZE010000028.1:0-7053 GCA_964442415.1 uncultured Candidatus Saccharibacteria bacterium | reverse complement strand
AACGATCTTGTATCCACGATCTTCGATAGTCGTGAATACATCATCCAATATTTTACCAGTGATCGGATCACCTAGGTGCATCAAATATATCGTACCCGGAGAAACATTCGAAAGAATAAGATCCCGCACCTCTGCTTCTGTTATACCATCAGTAGCTTCTCCATCATCTCCAGACATCCAAACGAGCGCATCTACGGTCCAATAAACAGAACGATATCCAGATTTTGCCAACGCACTTAGCACACGAGCATCTCGATCTCCATATGGCGGTCGAAAAAATGGCTTTGTACTACTACTGACAGTCATCCGAAATATACTATCCATGTGCGATACTTGGTTGACAATATCTGCATCCGAAAGTTCAGTGAAATGTGGGTGATCATAACTATGATTGAATACTTCATGACCAGAAGCCACAATCATCCTGACCAAATCTCGGTTGTGTAAAACGAATTTACCAGTGAGGAAAAAAGTACCTTTAATACCATGTTTTGCCAAAGCAGCTAGTATTCCTTCTGCAGATGAGCTTCCTGACCCACCATCGAATGTGAATATGACTTGCTTCTTGGTCGTATCACCACGAACTATCTCCTCAGGTATATCTTTAGTAAAATCAAACCTTGCTGGTCCAAAAAATGGTTCTGGTCGGTTCGTATTCGAGATGTGAGTATATATGAAAAGTCCGCTAGAAATGATTATTACAATGAGTGCAGAGATTGCTCGTCGATGTGCATGATGAGGATTGTGGTGGAGCGGCATGGCGGTATTGTAGCAGAGTGGTAGGTGTGCTGTATCCACATGTTTTAAACTCTATCGCACTACCATCTTCCGAACTTGACTAGCAACCGCAACAGTGTTACTGTTATCCTCAGAAAGGAGTTGATATATATGGGAGTTCATCGTTGGCTCATGGTTCAAGGAATGCACGAACTCTATCCAAATGGTTATGTCGGCACCACTACTGATGTTGTGGTTACGGTGGTTCTTCTTACTGCATGTTTGATCGCTTGTATTGCAATGATCACTTACATGTGGAAAAAATGTCCACCCTGACAGAACTTCTTAAACCGTATGGTTCGCCCAGCGGTTTTCGTTTTGGATGATTCTTAAACCTTAAACTCTATGACACCACCATCTTCATTTTGACACTAACCACGAAGAGTGGTAGCTTGTAAACAGAGTATTTCATGTGTGGGAGACTTAGAAGTTGCGTGTTTACCGCAATGGAGTCCACCTCAACGTATCGAGATTACCGCATCTGGTATACTTAAAGCCTTGGCGAAGCCGAGGCTTTTTTATTACCTAAACCTTAAACTCTATCACACCACCTTCTTCTAAAACTTTAAAACTGACCTAAAAATCAAATAATTGGTTGGAAAACACTCCAGTAAAAATGCGTAATTAATTTACATTGTCAAACTCATCTTATTCATAAGCATACCAAGACGATTTCATATAGCAAGCTAAAGAAAACCCACCAGAGCAGGTCTTCCTGTTGGTGGGCTGTATCGTTGTTTCTGTTCATGGCACAAACTGGAAGCCGCAAATGGTCATTGTCCAAAAAATGATAGTGCAAAGTGGAAATATTGACCAGAGAACAGTTTCTCCCGGGCCAACCCAGATACATTGCCAATTTTTGAAGTCGATGCCTTCGCGCCTGAAGTTATCCCATACGTTTTCTTTTAGAGCCATGACTCCAAAATAAAGTGGCACAAAAAAGAAAATCGTACCACCAATTGTTCCGAGCAAGGAAAAAAAATACAGTAACTCGATTGCGGTTTTCATAACGTTCCTTTCTTTGAAGTTGAAAATTGAATCTGCTAGAAGAATAACATAGCTCCTGGCATATGTCAATATGCCTAAACCTTAAACTTTATAACACAACCATCTCCCCTACTCGATCACTCCACCACCCAGACATGCCTCCCCATCATAGATAACCAACGACTGTCCGGGCGTGATAGCTTCCATTTTTTGCTCAAATGTAATGGTTGCCCCATTTGTTCCTAGTGAATCAATTGTAATTGCACAAAGCTCCTGCCTATAACGACCTCGTGCATAATATTTCTTACCTATGAGTGGCGACTGACCAATCCAGTTTGTTTTTTTGATTTGAATTATTTGTGGGGCAAATGATGAATTGAGATTGATTACTCTTGAGTTAGTTAATGAATCATACTTGGAGTGCTGAGTCTTCAAATTTTTTGTATCCGATTTGTTAATCCCATTGGGACTCAATGTACCCTTGTCCACCTCATCTCTGTGCTCGACAGTTATCGTATTATTTGTAACATCCTTGCTTACTACAAAATACGCCCCATCCTTCGGTGACTTTTTGGTTATGGTAAATCCGTGACGCTCACCGATCGTGAAGAAAACTGCGCCATTATGAGTACCAATAACTTCTCCGGAGGTGTTCAAAACATTCCCAACCTTACTTTCAATATAGTGTGACAAAAACTCCTTCATATCCACCATACCGACGAAGCAGATGCCCTGACTATCCTTCTTGACCGCTGTTGGAAGTTTGAATTTATTGGCGAGCACACGAACTTCTGACTTCTGCAAATGCCCGACTGGGAAAAGTATATGTTTGAGTTGTTCTTGTTGGAGCGTCCACAAAAAATATGACTGATCTTTGTTTGCATCGAGACCTACTACGAGGTTAAGCACGGGGTCTGATGCACGTGAAGAGGGACCCTTCGGAGACGCGTAGGCGTCGAGAATGAGTGCGCGTTCAGCAGAACGCGACACGTGTCCCGAAGCATGTGCGTCAGACCCCGTGCGAATAACCTGCGCATAGTGTCCCGTCGCAACAAAGTCAGCACCTTCCTCGATCGCCCAATCATAAAATCCACCGAACTTAATATACTTGTTACACATCACATCAGGATTCGGCGTGCGACCTGCTTTGTACTCTGCGATCATATAGTCAACAACTTCTTTTTTGTACTCTTTTTCCAGGTCTAAAGTTTTGAATGGAATACCAAGATGCGCAGCTACCCGCATAGCATCACGACGCTCATCTCTCCAAGTACATGGTAGCCACTCCGGTTGCCACACCTTGATGAAGACTCCGGTGACATCATAGCCTGCCTTCTGGAGGAGTGCTGCAGAAACCGAACTATCCACACCACCAGAAAGTCCCGCGAATACGCGCCTAGACTGAGCCTTTTTTGACCCTCTTTCAGCTTGACTTTTCATGTTGGATATGCTATCATATATACAGAGAGTTTGCCACAACGGTGAGCTCAAAGGAGAAAAGTCCCCTCATTTCGAGGGGCAATGTAGAAAAATTGAACTATGAAAATCAAGATATTGGTAGTTGACGATGACAAGTCCATACGTGATATGCTCGAGTTAATACTGGGCATGGATGGTCACGAAATCACGACGGCCACAGGTGCTACCGAAGGCATACGGCTGCTCGAGAGGAATGACTATGACCTCCTGATCACTGACAATGACATGCCCCAACGCAACGAGGGTATGAAGGTTGTCGAGTTTGCAAAGGACCTTCCCTTTCGCCCACACATTGTGTGGATGTCAGGTCGAGCATCGACAGATCCAAGTCTTCAGCAGAAGGCTCGTGACCTAGGTGCTGATGATACCCTGCCAAAACCATTCCACCTGAAGGAGATCAGCGGCATTGCTGATCAGGTATGCATCCAAAAAGCAATGCTCGTCGTACCAGTTTGATCATTTGTCATCATATCGAAAAGCTCGGAGTAAAATCCGAGCTTTTTTATTTGACCTAAGGATAATATTTAGCCTTATTTGCAACATGCTCATCATGTGTCACAGCAAAATGTGTCACACCATTTCTGTCTGCCATGTAATACAAATATTTGTTTTGGGTTGGATAGAGTGCCGCCTCAATAGCATCGATTCCAGGATTAGAGATAGCGCCAGGAGGTAGACCCTTATTTATATAAGTATTGTACTTTGAGGTTGTGGCCAGATCTGTACGTGTCAATTGACTCGAGCCTTTACCAAAAAGATAGTAGAAAGGTGCATCAACTTGGAGTGGCATACCGATGGAGATACGATTCCACAGAACTCCAGCGATCATCCTACGATCAACTGTGTTGTTAGCTTCTTCTTCGAGGATAGACGCCATGATGATAATGTCATCGAATGAATGAGTCGAGGTAGAAATGGCTGAATTCAAAATTGCTGTTTGCTTATCAAATTGCTCGTGCATAGCGTCAATTACCTCACCCGGCTCAATGTCAGGATTGAAATAATAAGTTTCTGGAAAGAGATAACCTTCAAAAGATTTGGCCGAAATGAGGAAGCTGTCTACGTCAAATGCAGAAATATTTTTCTTTATTATATTTGCAATATTCTTTGAACTTGAGCCCTCAGGAATAGTGACCTTGATCTTTTGTAGATCATTTACGCCATAAGAGAGTCGATAAGCGATCCGCAAGGCCGACTGAGGCTCAGCAAAAAGATAACTTCCAGCCTGGATACCACGTCCTTCTCGCATCATGACTGCAAATGTTTTGTACACAAATGAATACCTGATAATTCCCTTCTCTTTCAACACTGATGCTGCTTGTGTAACAGTCATATCCTTTGAAATACGAATTATCTTACCCCTAGGAAAATCACTAGGTGCCGAGCAAATAACCGCCACAAATATAAGTACAGCCAAAAAAATAGCAGTGAGAATGCTTACTTGTCTCCTGTATGTGTAAACAAAATTTCCTATGTATTTTTGAGGTTGCCGTAGCATATGAATCAGTGTGCGCATATTTTGTCGTATATTATCGAGATCACAGGATAGTACTATATAGGAAGATTCGATGGAGCATCTGCCTTCTTGGAAGGTATGCGCTCCAATGTCGGTGTTGCTGCTACTGAGCCAGGGAAATGATAGATAGTGGCAAGCTCTTCAGTATTCAATACCATCGGTGTTCCCTCATGTGGAGCATAGAAGTATGAACGACGCTTGTACATCGCGAGAGCATCCTTCGAAAACATCGTACGACGAATGTCCTTGTAGTCCTTCCATGGTTCGCCCAGCCTAGAATGCCACACATCACCGTTGGGCTTGAAACCGTTCAGTGCCTCTGTACCAAAGTGCTTCATGCTACCTAGAATACCGCCAATACCGAAAATAGAATCAAATGAATTTTTTTCACCAATATACAAACCTCTTATACCAACATCGAAGGCTAGCTTCGAAACACTTCGCTCTATCGCCTCTATAATATCCTGTTCACCCTTCGAAAGTCGTGGTATATCTGGGAATTTATCATCAGACTTCTTCTTGTTCTTCTCAGGAATACCCTTTGTTTTTGCATCACGGATCATGATCTCATTGACTAGTTCCTTGGCCTTGTCCTGCCATGTATCCGTATTCTTGAACCAATGTCCGAGCTTCGGCTGATCATCTTTGTGAGCACGTATGAGTATCTGTATCCACACTTGCTGATTTGGACCGACACTACCTAGAAATTCTAGCATTGGGAGCATAGGGTCGACCTTGAACTCTTCCTTGGGATCTTTGTCCAGGCCATAATCAACATATGTCTTGATCGGATATGGATCAGGCTTAGTAGCCTTGAACTCTGCTGCCCAGATCTTCATCGTTTTGGGGTCAAAGTGTACTGACTGCGCATAATCCCCACTCTCATGAACTTCAATACCTGGAAATTGAGAATAGAGTCCGTTGATAACACCGGCCTTCCTCCTATCCTCTGTCCAGATATGAAATTTGACTCTACCTTCTATAGAGACGAGCTCCAACGCATACCACGGTCTAGTCTCACCCTTCCAAAATCTCGAATAAGCATTTCCGTCAGAGGTATTGTGTAATGCTTGCAAGAATACCTCCATCGCAAGTGGTGACTTGAATGTGTCACGCGGAAGTTTCACTTCAAGCACTGTATACTTTAGTGACAAAAAGAATTTTGCACGTACATAACGTACCCACAGTGGCCAAAGCAACATACCTAGTAAAAGTGAGAGTAGTATAGGTGATATTGTAATAGCAAACTGTATGGCCTGCGGTAGAATATTGGACTGAAAATCAGTTATGAGGCCAGGAATAAACTGTTCAATGGGCATAGCATAAGTTTACAATGAAAAGCGAAAAGTGCAAAGTTGAAAAATTCTTAACTTTGCACTTTTCATTCCTTTTTTCCTTCCCTCCTTTCCTATATCGTTTTAGGCCACTACTGAGTATTTACCTTCCTTGTCACGCTTGAAATATTTTGGATTCTGGAGATTGACTGCAATAGTATTTTCTTTGACATAGCGCTCTTTGAGTACGCGATCAATGATCTCCTTTTTGGTAAGAGGACCGTCTTTTTTCAAAATCTTTACGATCACATCCTTAACCACACCCTTCTCATACCCCCATGATGAGAGTGCGTAGAGGCCACGCCCCACAAGAACAAAGCGGCTATCTTTAATGAGTTCGTTGTGGCATGTAGCAACATGTGCCTTCTTTTTAAAGACTTGCCCAATTGCTTTTGCGACTTCGGTGAAGTGCATTGGTGAACCATGTTTTTTCAAAATAAGATACGCGTAATCGCGAATACCGCGCGCGTTTACATTATGTGAACGGGCAACACCCCATTCACCGAGAGGATTCTTAGCAATAGATTTTGAGAGCGCAAGCCAACGCTTGATAATCTCTTCATTCTTGTAGCCATCAGAAACATCCTTGAGGTGATTCAAGAACATCGCTACCATTTCACCCTCAGGAATGAGGTCGTCATGAGAAAGCGCTTCAAAAAGTTTGCGCAATGCTTCGTGTACGCGCATTGAGGTCTTTTGATCCACGACCCAGCGATGCTTAAAGTATTCGTCTTCTTTTTCGCGAGAAAAATCATCGCCAAGCACGAGGAGGAAGTAGAGATAGTTTTGAAGACTTGGATCCTTGGTCAAATGCATGAGGAAATCTTCTTCACAAACGACACCGCCCATCGAAACCACCAACTTGTGAAGTTCCTCAAAGACAGCCGATTCTTTTTTAAAGACATCCGACTTTTTGATTGTCGCAAGCGCGAAGTTTTCAATCTGGCGCACACGCTCACG
>CAYTZE010000027.1:0-7311 GCA_964442415.1 uncultured Candidatus Saccharibacteria bacterium | reverse complement strand
TCGATATGTGGGAACACTCTTTCGTGGCTGACTACCAACCTTCTGGCAAGAAAAACTATGTTGAGGATTTCTTCAAAAACGTGAACTGGAGTGTGGTTGAGAAGAATTTTGTGAAATAGATTACATTGCTCAATAAATAAAATGCCGAGCTTCCAGAAGATGTTCGGCATTCGTCGTATGACCCTATTTTCCTCCCGTAGGGTCGTCTTCGGGATTATCCACCAACGTAAGGTGGGAGTATTCTGTCGAAGAAAGATTTGCGATCATGTCAGGCATTTTCCTCGATTCACGCAATGGTCTGACTTTCTCAAGTCGAATGAGCATACCTTCTCCTTTTACCAATGTTCCAACATAGTGAATGTGCGCCTGCCTTGTGACCCATAATACGACTCGCTTTCCAAGCCAACCTTTGTACATAAATTTCCTTTCTCTGTTGGTTTACTAAACTAAACCTACCACATCAACTCATTTTTGCAATTGAATACTATTTTTTGAGTTCTTTCGGTAATTAGTATAAAAGTAGAAGATTCCAAACCCCACATAGAACCCCACCACCCACCATTTGGAAAATACTGGCACTGCGATAGATGCATACGGCACACGTGAGAACCATTCGACCATATGGAGTTCGTATGAGAGGAGGAGGTGCGAGATCCAGGCGAAGAATTGCGAGAGTGGTAGTGAGATGAATCCTGTGGCGCCGGTGAGAAAAACGAATAACATTGTGGCTGGAATGATGGGTAGGACCAAAATGTTTACTACCATCCCGATGATGGACATAGTCCCCATCATGTAGAGGATGTAGGGCGAGACGAATATTTGAGTAGCTATAGTCGAGGCCACGATACCTCGCATGCCGAACTTTTCGGGGATAAATCCGAGACGTTTTTCGATGGGACTGGCGAGGAGTATGAGTCCGAGAGTAGCGAGGAATGACAACTGGAATGACGGATCATGCATCAGGATCATCGGATTCTGTATGAGCATGATGAGTCCAGCGAACATGAGTGCACGAGTCACATTGTAGTCACGACGGATGAGGTCAGCCGAGAGTGCTATGCCCGCCATGAAACATGAGCGTACTACAGTCGCTCCCCCACCAACCATCACTCCGAATAGTGCGATCCCTATTCCTCCGACACTAATACCCCACACACGTGGCAAGAATGACAAGATGCGCCGCATAGCATCGCCAACAACAGTGATATTGAATCCTGAGAGAACCACGATATGAATGAGTCCAACGGTGCGAAAATCTGCCAACAAATCTTTTCCCAGTGCGCTCTTTTCTCCGACCACAAGCCCCGCAGCAAGAGCTGAATGTGGCTCACCCAAAGTACGATTTAGATTGCTGACGAAACCACGCTTGAGGAAGAATAGGGCAGAATTTAATTGGTTGATAATATTTCCGACTAGATCTGTAAATGAGTTACCATCATCCATCGAATCAACAAACTCTACTGAAGCAATAATTCTACTAGTAGAAGCAACTACCGAACTTTTCATTTCATAGTAGACATTGTCCTTGGCAAGATATCCTTTGTAATCAAAAGATCTTCCGCTATCACTCTTGAAATTGAATGGTTGAGAAAGCTTCCCTGTAAATGTAACTGTGTCCCCAAATGTGTAGCGCGGATAGAGTTTGGTCTTTATGCGGATGAGTATTCCCGTACCGCAGTTTGATTCTGCTCCTGATTGACCTTCTACACTCTCACTCGAACCCAAAGTACTAGTCGACATTCTATGCAATTTGTTCGCTTCAACAATGAATACTTGCCCACTATCATTCCTCGTCGGTTCTTCAATGATCATTCCTACACCTTTCACTGATTGTTTGAGGCAGTTGCCGATATCGGGATTATTTGTCTGCAAGGAAAAAATAATACGGATGATTGCAGCCGCAATAAATATGCTCCAGAAAATGAAAACTCCCCGTTTCATACAGGGAGTCTAGCCTCTCGACCTGAAGAAAATATGAAGAAAAACTAAGGAAATTTAGATCGAGATTCCTTTTTGCGTGAGCAAATAAGGAATCGAAACAACAAAGTTTAATGTTATCAGGAGAATAAGTGGCAGAAAGCATGTCCTGTATAACAGTTGCACATGGCTACCACGTTATTCGCACACTACAAAGTCACCTGCGGCTGTTATACAGGACATGCTTCTGCCACTTGTTCCCAATACTACAATGTTGCAAACTCGTTTATAATTTCGGCCTCATTCATAGCATCCAATGATTTCTTGTAACGTGCGCCTTTTGTTCCTTTGACGCGCTTTTCACATTCTGCCCATGTCTGATGCGTCTCGATCTTGCCCCCAACTGAACTTATGTATGAATACGCCTTCGCATTTGACCGAGAAGAAGATGATTTCTTGGCTTTTGCTTTCAGTTTGTCGTATGAAACGTCGAGCACATTAGGAATTGAATAACCAGAAAGTGGACCACTGTAAAGATCCACCTTCTCTCCATCAGCGAACTTAGTAGCGATCACATCGCATCGTTCGTTTCCTGCTATACCCACATGACCACCGACGTACTTCCAGGAAATATTTGTTGTGACCAAAGAGTTACGTGCCGAGTCCAATTCAAGCCAAAGATCCTTATTGACCACATCATCCTTGGTCTTGGTTTGCCAATTATTATGCTTCCAACCGTGAATCCACTTCGTAATGCCATTTATGACATAGTTGGAATCTGTATTTACTGTAACGCCCGAAACATCCTTATATTTCGCTACTTCTTTCAGCCCAGCAATAACAGCCGATAACTCCATCCTATTATTCGTCGTATTTGCCTCACCACCTCCCAGTTCAATAACTTGCGCCCCACTTTTAACTTCTAACTTTTCACTTTTCACTATTATTACTCCCCAACCACCAGGACCAGGATTGCCACGTGACGAGCCGTCGGTGAAGATTGTTATATGTAACATAGCAGGAATAATACCACAAATAAATTGAGTCTTATTTCCTGACCACGTCCTCTACCCTCAACCTCAATTCTTTTCTACCCCGAAACATCGACTTCTCTATAGAAGCAACTAGATCTATTTCATCCCCTGCTTTCAATGTCTTCGCCCACTCATTATCTGCACCAAAGAATGAAATGGCTGCTACGGTAGACCCTCCAGTTTTTTTAAATGTAAGTTCCACATGATCATTACCTTTGCCGAAAGTACGCACACCAGTCGGCCTCACATTCTTGAACAAGAAAAGTGGCTTGGGATTACTCATGCCGAAAGGTGAAAGTCTATCCAGATCTTCCTGCAAATTCCAGTTGATATCATCGAGCTTCAGTTCAGCATCAATAAAGTTATCCGAATCAGCCTCTGACTCATCTGAAATTCCTGATCCATGATTCTTGGATCCTGAATCCTGAATCCCAATTCTTGAATCCTGAATCTTTTGCGCTGACTCATTCAAATGTTTTTCCAAAAAATGAACCTGTTCATTACTCACCGCAAATCCACCAGAATGTTTGTGTCCGCCATATTGCAAGAACACTCCCTCCGGAACTCCACGCATGATCTCGACGATACTACTCTTGCCCTCCGATCTACATGACCCCTTGATGACATTGTCACCATCTCGACCCCATAGGAACACTGGTCGATCGAACTCTTCTGCACATGAATTCGCCGCCAAACCCAGTAAAGACGGCCTCCAATCTGGATTGCCTAAAACTATAGCTCGCGGCAATGCATCTGTTTGGTTATTGTTTCTTGTATCTTGGTCATTGGTCTTTGCTCCATACCTTTCCCTAATCGTTTTCTTAATTTCCTTCACCAAAGAAGCAACGATACCCTTCCTTTCATTATTTATTTCATCAAGATGGTCCGCATACATCCGTGCGTCCTCTTCATTATCTGCAACAAGGAGCTTGAATGCATCCATGGGCACTCCCATTCTCGAAGCAGCATTGATCCTCGGCGTGATCATGAAAGCGATATCATCCTCTGTCAGATGTTGCTGATTCATTTTTAGTTTCGCCAGTAACCGAATCAATCCCTTTCGCGGACTTTTGCGCAAAACTGACAGACCATAACGAGCAAAGACTCTATTCTCCCCGACGAGTGGAACCATATCCGATAATGTCGCGATGCCCACCATATCAAGAAGCCACTTTTCATGCCCCTCTTTCCAACTCAAACTAAACTCCTTATTATTTTTGGTTATTGTATCTTGTATCTTGGTTATTCGTGCCAGCTCAATCTTCTTAACTATCGCTTGAATAAGCTTAAACCCCACTCCGGAGCCACACAAATTCTTATCTGGATACGCACAACCAATCTGTTTGTGATCAATTATGGCAAAAGCATCTGGTAATTTTTCTGGCGGTTCGTGGTGATCGGTGATGATAACTTCGATTCCAAGTTCATTCGCCCTCGCAACTGGCAGAAAGTCAGAAATACCACAATCGAGTGTGATCATCAGTTTCACTCCCTCCCCCGCGAGCTGTTCGACCGCCTCCACATTCACGCCAAAACCCTCATTGTGACGATGTGGAATATAGATCGAATAGTTTTTGTAACCCAGGCGTGTCAGGAAATCATTGAACATCACAGCCGCAGGGATGCCATCAGCGTCATAGTCGCTATAAATAACGATACGTTCGCCACTATTCATAGCTCGAATGATACGATCAGCCGCTTTCTCGGCATCTTTTAGCAAGAATGGATCGTGAACAGGAGTATTGTAGTCAGGTAGTAAGAATGAATCGGCGGACTCCTTGTCTGTCACACCACGATGAAAGAGGAGATGTGCGACGATGTCGGAGGCAACACCGACAGTGTTGCGTTCAGTGAGCGTGAGTGGTCTGCGGATGGCGTAGGGCATTTCGCAAGTATATCACGCGTTTGCGAGCACTTCGTATTGGCGGTATTATTTGGTCATGAACTGCATCTTCTGCAAAATAGTATCCCGAGAAATTCCTGCACATATCGTTTATGAGGATGATTTATTCCTGGCATTTCTCGATATTCATCCCCAGTCCCCTGGTCACACCCAAGTCATTCCGAAGGAACATGTCCGCTGGGTTTGGGATTATGAACACATTGGCGCATATTTCAAAATTGCACAAAAGATTGCCTTGGCACAGAGAAAAGCTTTCAATACTGACTTTATTCTAAGCAAAATAGTCGGTGACGAGGTAGAGCATGCACACATCTGGGTATTTCCGAACGATAAGGTTGAGGGCAAGAAAAGTGATTTTGAGGTCAACAAAGAAAAAATTGTTGAGGCGCTCAGATAAAAAATGGTCGACTCCGTGCGAAGTCATCTATACAACTGCCTATTGCAGGCTTTGCTACGGAAATATCTGTAAGTGGTGCGGTGTAATTTCAGTATCTAAAGAATTTACCCGCTGTTGCCAGCGGGTTAATGACTACGGCGGGAGTGGAATCCCCAGGTTAAACCGACATGCGAGCGTGTAGCGACCTACGCATGACTCGGTCGGGTACAAGGAGGTAATTCCGCTCCCGCCAAATTCTTATTCTCATTGCCAAGCAGGTTGCCCCACACATTCTTGGTGCGCGTAATGTCCAGAGTCTTGCTTGATATTAACATGTTATGATTCAAATGCATAGCCGCTAAGCGCTTTATACCTAGGCACCTAGGTGCACAATCTCCCTTGTACGACGACCTACTGCAGGACCTGCAGTCAACCACCCAACACCTCTATCCCCGGTAGTGTCCCTTGCGCCAAGAAGTCCAGCATCGCTCCACCACCAGTCGAAACGAAGGTGAACTTGTCTTCGATATTGAGTTTGGCGATAGCGGCGAGCGTATCACCACCACCAACAATGGTCATGGCATTCGAATTTTCGGCAATCAATCGTGCACACTCTTCAGTTCCCCAAGTGAAGCCCTTTTCATAAATACCGAACGGGCCATTCCAGAGTATGAACTTTGCAGCACTAATCTTTTCCTTAAGCAATGCAATTGTTTTCTCACCAACATCAGCGATCTGATCTGTCGGCTGGATATCAGCAACTCCTTTGTTACCATCTTGAGCGATAGCTACATCAACACATGAGAAGATTTTGGGATTGGAAATAATAGCCGAAAGGTCGATAGGCTTCTTGGAGACGATAGATGTTCCTACCTCCCTACCCTGCGCCTTGAGGAAATCATTCGCCAGTGCTCCACCGATAAATATCGAGTCCGATAACTTCAGGAATTTCTCTACTAATGGCATCTTGGTCTCAAACTTTGCCCCGCCGAGGATGAAGAAGAATGGATGTGCTGGATTGAAGGCCTTGGATAGATGCTCAACTTCACTTTCGAGCTGTAACCCTGCATAGCTCGGGAGCAATTTCGGGACACCGACTACAGAAGCATGTTCGCGATGTGAGACTGAGAAAGCATCATTGACATATATATCAGCAAAGGATGCCAACTCCTTGGCAAATTGTGGATCATTTTTCTTTTCACCTTCGAAGAAACGAACATTGTCTAGTAGTAGGCACTCACCATTCTTTATTTCTCCCTCCAAAAGTTGTGGTACTTTCTTCCAATCTTTTACAAAAGTTACTGGGTGGCCAAGTTTTTCCATAGTATCTGCAACTGGAGCCAGTGAAGGAGTAGGTCCACCTGCATTGTCCTCGATATGACTGATCAATATAACCTTCGCACCCTTGGATGTTAGAAAATCTATAGTCGGGAATGCTGCGCGGATACGAAAATCTTCTACAACTTTTCCGCCAGCAAGTGGCACATTGAAGTCAGCGCGTACCAACACCTTCACGCCCTCCAAGTATTCTATATCTCGTATGGTTTTCATAGACTGATTATAGCAGAGCCTCGCAGGTAGTAACATGTGTTTCATCCTGTTGAACATGGCCACTACGAACGCCGCCCACCACAAAGTCTCCTTCAATAGGATGAAACACATGTTACTGCCTGCGAGGCGAGGCCGTACAAATACAGCACACACCCTCCTACTCTGTCGCACACGGCTACCATGTTATCCGCATACCACAAAATCTCCTGCGACAGAGCAGGAAAGTATGTGCTGTATTTGTGCGACTACCCAATACTATCTACCGCTTTCAAAAGCTCAATAAATCCAGGAGTATTGACACTTTCTCGACCTACGAGAAGACCATCCACCTGACCAATCTTGATGATTTCAGACGCATTGCGGAAATTGACTGATCCACCATAGAGCACAGTCGCCTTGAGAGCTTGATCTGCGTTGAAGACATCTGAGAATACTTTGCGTACGAAAAGACCCATCTCGCGTACTTGCTCAGGAGCCATAGCCTCTTTTGCCCCGATAGCCCAAACTGGCTCGTAAGCAAGAACAATATT
>CAYTZE010000026.1:0-7432 GCA_964442415.1 uncultured Candidatus Saccharibacteria bacterium | reverse complement strand
TATCATGCAAAATTGTATGGTAGAGGAGAGTTGAGTGAATATCCTCATATGTTATAGGGTGATATGTCTCCCGCATGCAATACGCGGTTGAATTATCATGTACCTACTGTTCATGGATCCTTTTCCGCCAAAGGCAGATCAGAATTACATGGTGTATGAGAATATCCTCTGTCTCTCCACTACGTACAAGCGATTTGTTAAGGTGCGAGTCCGCGCTATGCGGACGAGCATTCTCGATGGAATCGGAATGCGATTCATTATGTCCTTTCATCCCCGAACATTTCTAGGGTATAAAAACCTCCAGACGTGTCCGTTTGGGATGTGTGAACGGCCTTATAGTACCAGATTATAGACCCCTTGTCAAGTGCTATAGGACTATGTCTGAATGCAGGTTAGTAGCTGAGTCGAGGGAGAGTTTTAGGACTTCAAACGATCCGTATGCCTTGCTTCGCCTCTTGTGCGAGGAAGTTGTACTTCTCGTCAAGATCTGCAGGAGAGAACGGATGAGGCTCGATAATACTCATGGGGTCGGTATCCAAATGCATCAGGGTGAGACGCTCATCAAATGAATTGTGTCCGAACTGTGGGGATATTATCGCGATGTCAAGGTCGCTCCCTGCATGTGTATTGCCTCGTGCAAACGAGCCAAAAATATATGCACTATATACCTCGATATTGTTCTGACGCACCTTGTCGACGTAGGCACGCGCGGTGGCAATGAGCTTATCGTCAAGATTCGACATGATGCATAAGTAACTCATAATACTTTTTACATATCTTAACCCACTTGTCTGTGTATTCTTTGGTAGCTTTTTGATAAAACGCAGACTTTATGTTGTCATATCGAGATTCGATATTAAATGTAGTTATCTCCTGAAGTTCGCTTATCTGAACATCAGTCAGGGTGATTCCTGCGTGTGCCGCTAGATTGCTTAATTTATGTGAGAATAGGTAGTTTTTCTCCTTTGCCACGACTATAGCTTTGAGGAGTTTTTCGATAATCAGATGCCATACGAAAAGGCAGAAGTCATAATGACCGTTATTGTACAAATCAGTGGCGGTCTTCATATGACGCTCGACCTGCAGGAGCATCGCTTCGAGTACTTTTTGCTTGGACATAAAGAAATTGTATCATACAAGAGCATTTCAACCGTTTGGATTCTCGATGGAACTCGTACCTTTCATTTACGTTTTCGACTTTGCACCGTAAAATAACCTAGTAAGCCAATAGTGACGAATACGACTGCAAACCCCGCATATTGTAAGTATTGAGGCCAGAAGAGGAGGACCATGGTGCTGGGTTCATGGTTCAGGGTGCGTGGATCTGAGTGCTTGTGTTAATATCTTTATCAACGTCCTCAGGATGTGACCGCACTGGTGACTGACGACTTTCTCCTGACTTCTGTCCCCTGACGAATGTCTCATTACGTCTGTTGCATCTGCTAAATTCACACCATCTATGTTAAAATGTTCTCACATATCTCATAGTCCGTATGACATTTGAATCTGCTGATACTTCACCTCCCGATAATCACCACGAAAAACACAGGAAAAATAGGGAGTGGCGGTCCTTCATACCTCGTGGATCGGAAGTTAAGACGGTATTGAGGATCGTCAAAACTCTGAATGAACCCCCACCAGAAGGGCACAAGACGCTATACGAGCCACAAAAACAGGTGGTGGCTGATATTGCTGCTGCCATGTTGCGTAATCCCGGGCTTAATGGGTATATCGACTTGCCTACTGGCGCCGGTAAAACGGTGATTGCGATAGCCCTACTCCTTGCCATAAAGCGAGACGGTGTTATCGCAGTACCTACTCTAGATATTAAAAGCCAGTTCATCAACTCGCTAGAAAGTATGGGTGCGCGACAGGTAATGTCTAATGAACCAGGAATAACGCTGGAGGGTATGTCGACTCCACTCACATCTACCCCTCTCCCGCCTGGACTCCATAGTCGTACACTCTCCGCATCCGACATACTCATGATGCCCAACGGCACCCATGTGGTGGTGACAACACATAACAGTCTCCGTAGCGGGCCTCTCGCCCAGGAACTACAAGCCCTCGACCAGACTTCACCACGGATTCTCATTGTCGACGAAGGACATGAGGTGCTCGGTACGCAGACTCGAGAGGCTCTTAAGCACTATCTACAAAGCGATCAATGGACCACACTTGCTATGTCGGCAACCCCTGAGTACTCTGAGGAGTCTGTTGGTATCGCAAATCACTCTTTGGAAGAGCACATAGGTCCATGCCTCCATCGAATCACTATACAAGAAGCAATAAATGCTCGACTCATAGCACCTTTTCGTAT
Organism: uncultured Candidatus Saccharibacteria bacterium; assembly: GCA_964442415.1. Lineage (GTDB taxonomy): Bacteria > Patescibacteriota > Minisyncoccia > Phycocordibacterales > PALSA-1337 > C7867-002. The sequence goes on along the minus strand of CAYTZE010000026.1, from coordinate 5,112 downwards.
GTCACAGATGGAGGTCGGTATGTCACCAGATACACCTGTATTTGGTACTCGATCTCGAGCTATCCCAAGAGCTGAGATTGCACGTATGAACACCGAGCATCTTAAAGCTGCGACCGTCGCATTGCTGAGAGATCAGCTACTCGAGGGGAAGAAAGTGGTGATTCAGTGTAATTCCATTCAGTTAGCTCAAGAAATCAAGGAGCTCATCAATATTGAAATTCCAACTAGGAGTGCATATCATATCAATGGACGTATGAAGTCCGTTGACCGTCAACGAGAGTGTGATCAATTCAACAACTCTGATGATGGTGTAATCATCGGGGCAGAACTAGTGGGAGAGGGTCTTGATCTAACCGGTTTAGACGCCGCTATCATCGTGGGAAACACCGAATCCAAAGTCAGAATGATGCAGGCGTTTGGTAGGGCACTTCGGCCCATACCAGGTAGAGCGGCAGACATAACTAAAGAACTCATACACATCACCAATCCACAAAATAAAGATGCCGCTTTGAGATACATGGCCGCTCTGCGCCAAAGTGGTCACATACCAGGTCGGACGAAAGATGACTTCTCTGGTGCAGAGGTGGTGAGCTTTACTAAACCTAACATCACTAGTATTACCTACCAAGTCGGAGGTAGTCAGCAATACAGCTCATTACTGAGTAAAGGGGAAGTTACACCTAATGCCCAGACGCAGGCTCGAGATGTACCTGAGGGATATATCTCGTGGCTCAGCTTACTTGGCACAAATGGTCGGGTAAGATCCTATCAAGAGACTCAACTGACAATTTTAGCCATCGCTATCCATGAACATCCTGACTTGGTAGACGCAGTGATGATAGCGAAGGGACGAACCCAACAGAGGGGAGATCCTGAGTGGGGACTCTGGCTTAGCCCTACGATCGCACACGAATATAGTGAATTACAAACAAGAATGCAAGCAATCGGCGTAAGTAACGAGTATGTTACAGCAGTGCAAATCGCGAACCATCTCGGCTTCGATCGTAGGCTCATAGTACAATTTATCGATGACAACAGGGACAACACTAATATCCCTGAGCTACAACATGCACGGTTGGGCTTAGTACCCAAAACAACGGAGGGTAGACTGAGCCACTTTGGCTTCGTAACGGAGATGTACCCTGTGACGATTCTGGTTAATCCTTTGTTACCCCACAAGATCAACAGAGAACAACTGGCTGACCCTGATTGGTATTCTATACGACGCGTAGAAAATGGAGAGTGCGACGAAATACGCCCTGACTTGTTTACTCGCATCGCATTCAATAGATTCCTTAACGTATACTTATCAGCACACCCCGATGCGCAATCGCTCGTCCGATATTCAAGTGTTATTGGTTCACGCGACCCACTAGATCGTCACTTCCATAGAGATCTCATTCGTGCATACAGACAATATGTAGAGGCGGAGCACACCATGCGAGAGAGATATACAAGTATCAGAAAGCTGAAACAAGATACGGGTATACTTGAAAGGGAAATTTATGAGTATATCAAATCACTGCCAGCACTAGATACAGATGATACAGCCTACCCATATATTCGTAGATTCGAACCAATAGGTCATCGTCAATATGGTGATCACATCCGGACCGACATCCTACCGGACCTTGCTCAATGGATAGTCGCTAGACGTGAAAAAGTAAGAAGCAAAGAGAATCTCTTTAACATTCTTCAAATTCTCGCAAAGGAGAGGACAAATAGGGAAGTCGATGATAATAAACTCAGAGAGATCATGAACTTTCACGAAGATCCTGATCGAAAAAGACAACGTTATACTGAACGTGACCGTCTCATAAGAAGAATGAGGGCGGATGGGCGAGAAGGGGAAGTTCGGACAGGGATATGTGATCTCGTGGATGTGATCCTGGACGATTATCAAAGGGCGATCGAAGCATCATTCGAAGTACCCGACTATACCCCTCTTGAGTGAGTACACTAGCATCACTTATCAGAAGAAATTATCCCTTCTTAACATATACGGTGCTGGGCTCAGGGTTCATGGTGCGTTGATCTGGGTGCTTGGCGCCGAGGTCGTCATCTCTATGAAACGTTTAGACAATAGTGTGACATACACTGACGAACCAGTACTGTTTGGCAAGTTGTTGCCTGATAGTTTCCTGCCTTCACCTCAAGAACTTGCCCGTGCAGAACATACTGTCAAGGTGACCTTGTCTCTGAGTGGAAAGAGTTTGGACTTCTTCAAGCGAGAAGCTAAGAAGCACGGTGGAAAGTATCAGAATATGATACGCCGTTTGCTCACTGACTATACAGAACTGATGTCGAAAAAGTGAGTCAGTGCGCACTGTACTTTTTTGCATTGGAGTGAAGAATCAATGTGCGGATACCTTCGGTATACGTGCATATCATGCACGTCTCATAAGCTGTACCACAACCTTCACACTTATACACAGCACTGTGATAAGAAGGATTGCAAACCCCGCATATTGGAGGTATTGAGGCCAGAAGAGGAGGAGAATAGTACTATCTGTCCACCCCCGCCCCATCTTGCCGTTCGCCTTAGCATATCCTCGCTGCGGCTCACGGAGCGATTGGTTGGCGGGCTTAGGTTGCACTTCGAGCAACCACGCGTTCGCCCAGCCATTGACTTTGACATGGGGAAGAACAGCGACCTTTGGCAGACTCATCTCTAATCCCTGAACTTTGAACCTTGAACCTTGAACTGAAAGACCTATCCACCCTTCCTCATACGCCTGGTCGAGGACGAGGAGAGACGAATCTTTGACATCGACCTCTATAGTATATGAATAGTAGCTATTCTTCTTGACAGAGCTGATCTTACTATCCGTTATCTTGTTGATCTTTCGAGTTTGTAATGATTGAAACTGAAGATGTGTAATGCTCTCGAATGGCAGTTCGTACATACGAACTGATCGCAGAATATTCTCGTGTTTCGCTCGATGGAACGGACTGTCTTGAAATACGAGAGAGTACCCTATACCAGTGGTTGATCGGGGTGGAATAACATAATATTCTGTGCTGGTATTGAGAATATCATCGAGTACTGTTTGTTTCTTGGTCAAATCAGTCATATAGAACGTGAGATTTCTCCCCGAGATGTGATCGCTTACAATCTCAAGAACATATCCTTTGTCTTGGAGAAGGGTAGGCATGGCATATCCAATACACGTTGACTGCGGATTAATTGTGGTAATTCGCAGGCCATTACCGACTTGTGGTGATATAGTACCCAATTTAGTCTGTGAGTCACAGGCCTGGAAGTCACCACCCTGAAGATTCGCTTCGTAGGACAACACAGCTGGGTATGAAAGCTGCAGTGATTGTCCCTTAATTTTCGCATCGAAGTTGTCTTGTGCGCATTCTTCTGTAGGACATGTTTGATGAAGCGCGTAATGAGTAGGAGATATACCCGTGGGTATAGTGCTTTCTAAACTGAACGAGTCGTCTGATCGTGAAATATTCCAATTCATATTTACGTTTGATTGTGAATTGAGATTGGCGAAGGGAAGAAATATATCTATCGGACCTGATGGATCTGTTCGGTATTCTCCAGAGGCTGCGTATCCGGTATCCTGACTTGTCGCATCCGTATTTTGCATAATATTGACCAATGGCGGGAGCAAACGAACGAATGAGTCTGTGCTTGTCTTATGAAGTACTTTATATACAAATATCATATTTCCAAATGATCTCTCTAATTTCACATTTGGATTTGATGCCAAAAGCATTTTTGTACGATCATGGATAATGAGTTCATCCATACCCACAATAGGTTTTAGGGTAGAGTCATAGATCAGATAATCAATACGATATTTCTCAAGTACATTCGTAAGTCGCTCATTATCTTCGGAAATAAGTGCTGACTGTAGCTCCCAATAGTAATTTTCACTCTGCTTACTCCACACATCAAATGTCCGGGAGACGATCGGTTGTTCGATGCCATACCACAGGAACCCCGATCCATCGTACCCCCACCTGTTGTGATACCATCCCCAATACGTGTATTCGGGTAGGAGTCCTATCCGTGCGTTTAGATCCTGAGTACGAAAATAGGTGAACAGATCTATATACGCGGGGGGGAGGTGTACGCGAACACTCGGAGAGAGAAACTGTCCATCCCACGCGGGCATACTTGGAAATGCTATGACAAATACGACGAATAGGAAAGCGAGGATTCGCCAAATGGGACGTTTCAAGGCTCTTATGATAAAATCTGTGCAATATGCGACCGCGATGCTTGCCGTGAGCGCATATACAAACGCATACTTGGTAAAAGGTGATCGGAAAATCTGATGTAGGATAGGTATCTTTCGCAAGAGACTATTTATGGTATCAAATGGTACCGTATTTAAGAGAAGTGCCGTCATAGAAAGCGCGATGAGTCCAACGACCAAGTATTGTTTTCTCACGAAGGAAATTATGGTTCCCGCTATAACCATCAATGCAGTAATGATTCCCAGAACTAGTACCAGTAGATTGCTCCGATGCTGATTCCACCGGTCAAATATGATTCTGCCATCTTTCCCTTTGAGCTCTGAGAAGAAATTGTTCATGAGGGCGAAGTCCACTATATTGCCGTATGCTTTATTCTGATTCCACACATGATCTGTAGCCATCTGGTTCATCTTAGACTGGGTGACGACGTTTGACGATGTTTTGAGGAAATATATCTGAGGCAGTATCCAGAAAGAGTTAATTGTAAGAATCAGTAATATGGCGAGTACCGATTTTTTTATGAGAGCGAACTTCTCCTTCGATATAAAAGGGAAAGAGAGAAAAGTCACACTCAATGTCAACATGTATACGGCAAATATCTGCTGAGCGTATGCTTGGGGAGTTGCGAGTATGTTAATAGCAATCAACAGTAGCAGTAGCTTCAAGTTCTTATTCTTATCAGTGACAAACCGAATGAAGATCCATAATTCCCATGGCAGGAATGCAAAGAAGAAGGAGAATGCTTCAAAGGGTAATGCAAGCATTTGGACTGAATAGAAATTCAGAAGGTAGAAGATACTTCCGACAAATGCGACACTATCGCTATGGGCAGACTTGACGAGCGTCTTAATAAGGGTATATGCTCCAACGGCACCGAGACCCACCAGAGTGAAA
>CAYTZE010000025.1:0-7516 GCA_964442415.1 uncultured Candidatus Saccharibacteria bacterium | reverse complement strand
GCTCCTCCTGAAGTGCCTCCAACTTTGCAGTGAGGATTTGAAGTGCTAGTTCACGATTGGCGCCCTGACTACGCTCAGCTGTCGAACGAACTTCGAGACCAGTCGGTTTATGCACTAGACGAACTGCCGACTCAACTTTGTTGACGTTCTGACCACCCTTACCACCTGCGCGCGAGAACTCCATTTCGAGATCTGCGGGATTGATGACGTATTTTGACTTCTTGCGGATAGGCATGATGGCTACTGTCACGGTCGAAGTATGCACGCGTCCCATCTTCTCAGTCTCAGGAACGCGCTGAACACGATGAACTCCAGTTTCCCAGCGGAGATTTTCGTATACATCTTTGCCTTTTATTTCTAGCGATGCTTCTTTGTACCCACCAAGATCATTTTTGGACTCATCGATGATCTTGGTTGACCAGCCTTTTATTTCTGAATATCTCTTGTACATGTCAAAGAGTTCAGCCGCGAAAAGGGCCGCCTCATCACCTCCTGCGCCAGCACGGATTTCGAGGATGATCTCCTTGGGCTTCTCATCTTCTACCTGATCGGATGCGATAATAGCCGCCATCTCTGTTTCCAGCGACTTCTTCTGTTCGATGATAGATGCGAGGTCTCCTTCGGCCATCTCCTTCAAGGATGGATCCTTCTCCATCATGGCGCGAACTTCAGCCTCATCCTTCGAGAGTTTCTCATACATGCCCGCCATAAATGAGGTTTTGGGATTTGATTTGTAGATGTCGAGATTCATTAGAAGACAGAGGTAGGAGATATGAGGTATGAGGTATGAAAAGCAAGAAACAACAGGCGCCTCGTATCTCCTATCTCTTACCTCCTAGCTCTTTTTCGACTTCGCGAGGCGATTCTTGAACTTCTCAACACGGCCAGCAGTATCGATAGTCTTCTCCTGGTTGGTATAGAAAGGGTGTGAGGCACTAGAGATCTCGAGATAGTGTACTGGATACTCCTTGCCGTCAGTCCACTTCATATTCTCCTTGGTAGCGATAGTAGCTGCGATAAGGAACTTCACCCCGCTAGAATTGTCGGCGAAGATAACTGGGCGATAGTTTTCTGGGTGAATATCCTTTTTCATGAGGATTCCAATGTAACATACAATATCAATTAGTGCAATTGTAGGAAAAGAAACCAGCAGAAAAATATCCGCGTGCTTGAATCCCCATATGTCTGCTGGGTTTCTTATAGTATAATGAACGTAAATGCCAAATTCTCCTCGTTCTCATACCGTCTACACCATAGCTGTTATCGGATTCATCTATACACTCCATGTTGTATTACCAATGTATTCGAACTCGAGTTTTCTTTCCCTGTTCGCTGACGAACGCACTGTCGGTATTATTTATATGATTGGTGCTGCGGTATCCATCCTCGGCTTTTTGTTCGCCCCACCATTCATCCGTCGTTTCGGCAACTATTCGATGACTATAGCTCTGGTGTGCATCCAGATAGGTTTGTTCTATGGACTTGTATCTTCAACATCAGCAATTGCTATTGCTATATTTTTCATACTACAGACTGCAGTAGTATCACTTATTGGCCTTTGTCTAGACATATTCCTAGAAGTTTATACAGATGGCTCCAATGTCGGAACTATCCGTGGATTTTATACTGCCACCTTGAATGCTTCTTGGCTCATTGGCCCACTGATCGGTAGCATGCTCATAAATGGCAGTGCCAACTATAGAAATGTATATATTGCAGCACTTGCTATGCTCTTTCCTTTTTTGTACCTGATACACAAGAATTTTCCAAAATTCAAAGATCCCAACTATATTCATCTTTCACCATGGCAATTGATCAAGCACATTTCCTCCAATGAAAATTGGGTCAAATTATTTTTTGCAAATATTATTTTACAGACATTCTACGCCTGGATGGTTGTCTATAGCCCTATCTATTTGAACAAGACTATCGGGTTCAGCTGGGAGGAGATCGCCATCATACTCACTGTCATGCTCATTCCATTTGTCATTGTTCAGTACCCTTTGGGTAGGCTTGCAGACAAAAGATACGGCGAGAAGGAGATTATGGCTATCGGATTTGGCATCATGGGAATATCTACTATCATACTGTCATTGGTGACCATGAAAAGCGTAGCATTGTGGGCGTTATTACTATTCATCACACGTATTGGTGCGGCATCTGCAGAGATCATGATGGAAACATATTTCTTCAAAACTGTTTCTGCTCGTGACACTGCCGTCCTAGGTTCGTTCCGCATCACACGTCCAGTCGCTTATTTCATCGCACCACTCGTGACTGGCGCAGGACTCCTGTTCACCTCACACGAATTCCTCTTCGTCTTGATAGGCATGATTTCACTTGTTGGGCTTTGGCCTGCACTCACTATCAAGGATACGAACTAGACTTTGCGTAGGTTAGTGCGCAGATTTGACCTACGTAAAATAAATTACACCTTCCTCGCCTCAATACAAACAAACATCGGTATCTCCTTCCTCATTCTGTCCTCTTCACTTGCTCGTGGTCCTGGTTGACTCTTTTTGTGAGAAATCCACTCTTCTAGTCTTGTTACCGCCAAATTATTCTTGGACATAGCCTTGAAGTATGACTGGAGTGGTCTATGAAATGAAACCGTAGTTTTTTTCTTGTTCGCATCCTTCTCACCAGGTGTCATATCTATCTTGATCATCTGATCTGACATGTAAGCATCAATTCTGCGAAATTGTATTTCAGCTCCTTCGACTCCCCCAGGAACATTCGACTTCACCCATTCCCAACTCGACTTTTGTGGGATCCGATATGCTGGATGATTTATAACAAATATCATTTTACCTCCAGTCTTCAAGACTCGAGATGCTTCAGCGAAAACTCCCGGCATATTCTCGATATTTTGCAGAGCTAAAATTACAGTTACTACATCCATTGAATTATCTGCAATAAAAGGAACACTGTCTGCTGGAGAGACGTGGAATTCAATCTGATCACTATTCGACTTCACAACTTTCTTTGGAGCAAGGATCTTGGCAGGAATAGTTGGGGTTGAGTGTGCAGTTGTATTTGTCGCTGTAATTGTCGGCGCAACTTCCTTTGTAATCTTAATACCACTTGCCTCCATCGCTTTTTCTATAAGTTCTTTGGAAATATCATACCCGATAACCTTGGCGCCATTTTGTGCAAATGCCCGTGCAAAATATCCCTGACCACAGGCGAGGTCGAGAATGGTCATGCCAGCCTTGGGGTCCACGATGCGGATCAAATTGGGCATGAGGACGTTCTTCTGATATGAGTCACTGTCATTGACCATACCGTCATACCATTCGGCCACGCCACCCCAAGAGGTTAGCTTTGGTGAGTTGGGTTTCATAACTAAAAAGTAGCATATTCGGCTACACTTGACAAGTAAAATGAATGTGCTATAGTGTACGAGGATACGCACAATCCAAGAAAGGAAGGTGATCATTATGCGGCTGAAATATAGCCCTACCCAGAATGGGTCGCCGTGACCTATTCAAAAGCCCCGATAATATTCATACACTCTGCGACAGTGCATCGCACCAGGAGTGAATGAGTCTAGGGGCTTTTTTCTTGCCTCAAAACATCACCCATGTTATAGTGTCAACCTATGATAAATGCAGAAGTAACCAGAAATCCCAACGAGAACGCTCTCGGCGTTATTCGTCGTTTTACTAGGAAGGTACAGGGCTCAGGCATCATCCAGCGCAAGCGTGGCCTTCGTTTCGCAACACGCGTACAGTCGAGTTACAAGGTCAAGCAGCGCGCCCTCAAACTCATGCGTCGTCGTGATGAGTTCGCAGAGTTGGTCAAGCAAGGCAAGGCTCCAGTCAAGCCAGAGCGAGGTGCGAGAAAATAGAATAATGATCCAAGGTTCATGATTCAGGAATAAGCGCACGAATGAAAGTTTGGTGTGCTTTTTCTTGAATCATGAATCTTCAATCCTGAATCTTATGTCATTCACTATCATCAACGAAACCAACTCCACCATACCCTCCACTCCTTTCGAGCAGATCAAAGATGCAGCCCTTGGTTCCGCTTACACACTAAACCTCATTTTCACCACTTCAGAGCATATCGAGAAACTCAACACTATCTATCGCAACAAAGAGTGCCCTACAGACATATTGAGCTTTCCTATCACTCTGACTGAAGGCGAGATATACATTTCAGAGAGAGAGGCGCGTACGGAGGCCAAAAAGTTTGATCGCGACTATGACAACTTCATAGCCTTCCTGTTCATACACGGTTGTACCCATTTGAAAGGACATGACCATGGGGATATAATGGAGAACATAGAAATCAAACTTCGAAAAGAGTTTGGTGTGTAAAAAAATAAGATACCAACCAAGATACCAACCAAAACTTAATTTATCGAGTTTGGTCTTTGTATCTTGGTCATTGGTCATTAACTCCTTATGGCCCGCTCCATCATTACAGGGATAGATATCGGCACCTACTACGTGAAGGTGGTTATTGCCAATGCCAAGGAACGTACAGAACGTGGATTTCCGAAGATTATTGGTGTCGGTGTGGCCGAATCACGCGGACTACGCCATGGTTATGTCACCAATGTTCGTGATGTCGCCAATGCTATCAGCAAAGCAGTCGCTATCGCCGAAGAAAAAGCCGGCGTCAAGGTAAAGAAAGCATTCATCGGTGTGGGAGGTATCGGCTTGAATTCAACTACGGTCTTGAGTTCAATTATAACTTCACGTGCTGATGCAGAGATCACTGAGATAGACCTGAAAAATCTACACGATCAATGTGAGAAGGATATTCCTCAGGCCGCTCGCGCCAATCGTCGCATCATTTATGATATTCCCCTGCAATATAAAATAGACAACTTCCCGTCTCTCGGTGCACCGCTCGGTATGAAGGCCAACAAGATCGAGCTCAAGACTCTATTCATAACGTGTCTCGATCATCACGTGACCGATCTCATCGCCGCGGTCAATGAGGCTGGCATCGAGGTAGAGGACATCATGGCTGCACCTCTCGCAGCTGGATTTGTGACGCTTTCCAAGACACAAAAGATCGCTGGCTGTGTACTCGCAAACATCGGAGCTGAAACTGTCTCTATTGCTATCTTCGAAAACAATATTCCTACATCACTCGAAATATTCCCTATCGGCTCAACTGATATCACCAACGACATTGCTCTTGGACTCAAGGTTCCACTCGAAGAAGCTGAACAAATAAAAATCGGCGCTATCACTGGTTCATCGTATCCTCGCAAAAAGTTGGACGAGATAGTCGGCGCTCGCCTATCTGATATCTTTGAACTCATCGAGGCACATCTGAAGAAGATCGGCAGGAATGGTCTGTTGCCTGCAGGTATTGTCATCACTGGTGGAGGTTCTGGCTTGAATTCAATCGACGACCTAGCCAAAGCTGCACTCAAACTTCCTTCACGCATCGGATCTATCGGGAATATTGATGGCAAATCCTCATTCAAGGACAATCCTCTGTCTGTTGCCTACGGACTGTGTATCTGGGGTATTCATGCCGAGGAGACACCGGAGATAGACAATACTGCTGAGTTTTTCAAAAAAGCGTGGAAAAGGATGGTCAGGATGGTCAGGCAATTGTTACCTTAGGCGTCAATTTGACCCACTCACTCCCAGCGTCAATCTTGAACTGTTACTTTTTTAATTACTTGCTTTTATAGTCTTTTTTCATTAGTGTGTAATAAATAGTCATTCCACTAGGAATGAATTTGAAAACCAAAACAACCAACAAAAGGAACACAAGCCTATGAGGAAGAGACACACTGCGTACAGTCTTTGTCGAGAAAAAAGACGATTCTCATTCCAGGTCTCCATCACCTCGCAAACTGGGGCCGGTAAAACAACTTTGATAAAACACCTCAAAGAGTACAACGAGGAACCTCGTTATACCTACGTGAGTGCTGGCCAATTCATGCGTGCACAGGCCAAGCTTCAAGGATTTGGTGATGACATCAGAGCTTTTGCTGCGTATCACCACGAACATCCAGAAGAAGGTATGGATGAACGATGTGACAGTTATATCCGTGAATGTGGCAGGAAGAACAACACCATCGGTGAAGGTAGACTGACTCACGTCTTCATGCCCTTCGCTTTCAAAGTACTTCTGCTCTGTCCGCCTCACGTACGAGCCGCACGACGGATGAGGGACACACACAAACCTTTCGAGGTGGTCCTTATGGACATCGTCATGCGTGATGTGCACGATGCACTACGTTATGAGGAACTCTACCCTGGTTGCCTCTGGCCTGCCGAGCGCTTTGATTTGGTTATACACACCAATGTTGTAAATGTTGATACAGCTACGAGAAGGATCTACCACGAGCATGCGCAGTGGCTAAACAAGATGAGTTCACATCTAATCAAAGAAGCTACGTTGCCATAAGTTACTCAATACTTGATCTGTATTCACACCACCCTAGGGTGGTTTTTATTTTCTGGATATGACTCAACCACATCCGCAATCCATACAATCGTCAACGTTGCACCCTTTTCATTACTTGCTATTATACAAAGGTCTGAGCTGAACATTTGCAACAGAGACGCACGAGTGGCACATATAGTGATGCCACTTTTCATTTTGCATCTAGAGCTGTAGACTACCAACACTACCCATCTATGCCCAACATAACCCCAGATATAGAAGCCTTCGCACGCATCAAAGTACTTGGTGTTGGTGGTTCCGGCGGTAATGCAGTCAATCACATGATCTCTTCCAAAGTGAAAGGGGTAGATTTCATTGCTATCAACACTGACTCTCAAGATCTCCATCGCGCATTGACCAAGAAGCGAGTTCACATCGGCAAAAATATCACTCGTGGTCTAGGCACTGGCATGAATCCTGATTTGGGACGTCGTGCAGTCGAGGAGACCCGTGACGAGATCCAAGAAGCAGTAAAGGGTGCTGACATGGTCTTCGTAACCTGCGGATTTGGTGGTGGTACTGGTAGTGGCGCTGCTCCTATGGTAGCTCGCGTAGCCAAGGAGCTCGGTTGTCTAACAGTAGCAGTAGTCACCAAGCCTTTCTTCTTCGAAGGACGTCAGCGTTCACGTATCGCCGAAGCTGCACTTGAGGATCTCCGGAAGGAGGTAGATGCTGTGATCGTCATCCCCAACGACCGACTACTTTCAGCTATCAACAAAGAGACCTCTGTCAAGAATGCTTTTGCAATGTGTGATGAGATCCTACGTCAGGCCGTCGAAGGTATTTCTGATCTGATCACCACTCCAGGACTCATCAACATCGACTTTGCAGATATTCGTACAGTTATGGAGAACGCCGGATCAGCACTCATGGGTATCGGTACAGCAACAGGTGAGAATCGCGCCATCGAGGCAGCCAAAGCTGCTATCAATAGTCCACTTCTAGATGTTTCTATCACTGGCTCCAAGGGTGTACTCTTCTCTATCGCTGGCGGGGAGGATCTCACCATGTTCGAGATCCAGGATGCTGCGAAGGTCATAACAGAGTCTATCGATCCAGAAGCCAAGATTATCTTCGGTACTGTTCGTGATGA
>CAYTZE010000024.1:0-8148 GCA_964442415.1 uncultured Candidatus Saccharibacteria bacterium | reverse complement strand
AGATGAAGTCGATACCAGGTGTGTCATCATCTTTGAACTGGAATCCGATATCAACGACGATGATATCATCACCATATTGGATGGCGGTCATATTTTTGCCGATCTCCTCCACGCCACCTAGTGGAATGATACGGATAGCATCAGGTGCGAGTGGTGGGACGATATCACCTTCACGCTTCATGAGTGCTGGCTTGGCTGGAGCACGACGCATAGGCTTGGCGGCATCAGGACGGACGATCTGCATACGAGCGCCAGCTACGTGCTTCACTGCAAGTGGACTCTTGATTGTGGCACGACTAGGTACTATGCGATGTGGGTTATGACTAGTTTGTGCTCGTCCATGATCAAATCTGCGCTGTGGAGCAGACTGGCCAGGAATACTAGTAGATGTCACATGGGCTGGTCGTGTAGCGTTGTTATGCATAGTTCGAGTCGGAGCAGATCCATGGTTGGTACGTGGTCGAAACTGGAAGCGAGGTCGTGGTGCGCCCGCGTCTCTCGGAGCAGTATTGGCTACTGGTGGTTTCGTATGTGGCGTTTGTTTCTGTTCTTCGTTCATATTCTTGATAAGTTATTGATTATTTATTGATAAATATCCTCCACACACTTTCGGTTTCTTCGTACCAACTACTCACACCACTCCATCTATCTGCTGGCATCGATAGTGATGCAAAAGTCAAGCCTCGGAGTTTCTTGGGGATTGCGTATATGAAATCTGGCATGTATAGAAATATAGCTGGAATATCAGCACGAATGAGTTGGTCGAATTGTGTATAAGAGTTAGCGCGAGTAGCGGCATCATTGGTGCTACGGATATCTTCTAGTAGTTTGTCAGCTTTGCTGTTCGTATATAGAGCCACATTCAGTCCCGGAGCATTGCGTTGTGATGAATGCCAAAATGCATATAGATCACGATCTTTGCCTACAGCCTCACCGAAAAGTAGTGCATCATAGCTCCTGGTGCGTATGACATTCTGATATAGATCTGCTGATTCGTATATCTTGACTGTTACTTGTGCACCTAGAGAGTTCCACGTATCTCGTAGTATGTTCGCAGTATTGCGTAGATCAGGACTGTCAGCAGTATAGAGATCGAATGATAGTGTGACTGGAGCAGCAGTCTTGGAGGATTTCTTTGCATATATTCCATCCGCACCCTTCTTCCATCCGTTCTTCTCGAGCAACGACTGAGCTGCACTCACGAGTGAGGAAGTATCATCAGTGGATGTGCTTGTGTGTGTTGTGGTACTGGTAGATATTTTCACATCTTGTGCTTCGTTGACTATAAATGGATTTGGTCCTTGGATAGCTGTGCCGTAGCCCTTGAGGACAGTATCTATGAGAGATTGTCTGTCAGTGGCGAGATCTAGTGCACGACGGACTATCTTGTCTGAGAGCACACTAGATTGATTTTGATTGAAGAATACGGCAAATATGCGCGGTAGTGGCTTCGAAATAATCTCATATGATTGTGCAGAATCAGCCCCAAGTTTGTATGCTGCTTCTGGTGATACGGCTGGCAAACTATCTATAGATCCACGATCGAGTGCAGATAGAGCCGATACCTCGTCTGCAAAGAAATTTAAGGTGATGCTAGAGATGTATGGTTGCATACCATAGTATCTTCGCCATGATGATAGTACATAGTTGGTCGGGATACCGCCACCGTCATGTGATATAGATGATATGCGATAAGGTCCAGATCCTACAGGATTTGTGTTGTACTGACTGAAAATAAATTGGTCATTGTTGACGCTACCCCATATGTGTTCTGGCAGTATACCTATAGTAGTGTTTGTGATAAATGGGCTGTAAGGCTTCTTTAGGTTGAATTGTATCTCTGTTGGTGAGATGACATGTACGGTAACATCGGTCCAGTCTATGCGACGTGGACTCTTGATCGCTGGGTCCTGTATCTTCTTTATGGTAAATGCGATATCAGCTGTAGTGAGTGTTGTGCCATCTTGGAAGCTCACTCTAGGCTTCAATTTGAAATCATATGTGAGTCCATCAGGAGATACAGTGTATGATTGTGCTAGATCGGGGATTATTTTGCCGTCCACATACTTGGTCAGACCAGAATATATGAGTGCTGATAGATCTCTGTCGGCATCGGTGACTGCCAGTATAGGGTTTATGTTGCGTGGAAGACCTATGATTCCTTCATTTAGTACACCACCGTAGGCTGGGACATCTACTGAATAGTAGTTATTTATCCACAAAGCCATGATGATCGCGGAGACTATAGCAGTGATGAAACATGCACCGAAAATGAACTTCTCTGTGGCTGAGAAATTGTGAATATAACTCAATATGTGTCTACCGCGCTTGAAGCGGAGTTCGTTCGTGTGGTTGTCGTCGTTCACGGGATATAAAGTGGATTCGAGTCTAGATCCATGATTCACGAAGAATCGCAAGACAATGACTACATATCAAAGGTGTTTTGCAATTTTTCCTGAATCTTGAATCCCGAGTATCGAACCGATGATTAGAGTAAGTTTATGAGTGCTGATATAGCGAAGATTATGGCGATAATGATGGTTGCTATGAATAGTCCCTTCTCAAATCCGCGACGCGTATGGAACGCAGAACTGAAATTGTCACCACCCCCAAATGCGCCACCTACCTGTGCACCTGTGCGTTGTAGGAGTATAGCGGATACCAGAACGACTGACAGCACGAGCTGGATGTATGGAAGGAGGGACTTCATGTAGATACTATGGTATCACCGGACGTATTTTTTTGCAAATTTCATGTTGCGCAGGTCTGACCTACGGTACTCACCCCTAGACTTTTACACCTTCTATGCTAGAATAGCCTTACTTATTATAAATGCGCAGTCGTGCAAATTATCTAACAATCATACTCATATGAAGAAGTTACTAGGCCTCATCGTTATCGTACTCATAATCGTAGGTATCATTTGGTACAGCAAGGCACCATCATCTACTCCATCGACGGATGCTGGCACTAGTGTTACATCGAGTAGTACTACTCCATCTGCACCTGTATCAGAGACCACCAAAGTCTCTAGTCAGACTACAGAGTACCAGAATGCTGAGCTTGGATTTTCGATCAAATACCCTAGTACTTGGGAGAAGATAGAGTCTGATCTTGGCGTTTCCTTCATAATGCCTATAGACAAGAAGCAGGTTCTCACGGTTGCGAAGCTCCAGGCTGATGTTTTCGTCATGTCTAGCAAATGTGCATTCCCACCAGTGACCACCATCAAGGATCGTGGCACACTCAAGGTCGGTATTGATACACTGAACACCATCTCCATGTCCAATACAGTACAGGGTCGATCATATTTCAATCGCATGTACTCTCTCCAGAAGGGACCTCTCTGCTACGCTTTCACATTTTCTTCTATCACTCTTGATCCAACAACCAAGTACAAGGGATCAGACCTAACTCAGGCTCAGAATAACAACAAAGCAACCACCAATTCTGCAGATTCTGCCTTCACTGATATGGTAAAGTCATTCGCTTTCGTCGTGGGACCAGCTGGTGTTGATGAGACCAAGGCTCCAAAGAAATAATTCAGTAATTATATATAAACTATGAAGAAAGTTCTCATTATCGTTGCAATTATTGTCATAATTTTGGGATTATACTCTTGGACTTCATACAATAGTCTAGTCACTATCCGTGAAGGTGCTACGGCACAGTGGCAACAGGTTGAGACACAGTACCAGCGTCGTTTGGACCTCATTCCTGGACTTGTAGGTGCTACAAAAGGAGTTTTGAAGCAGGAGCAGACAGTATTCAATGATATTGCTACTGCTCGTACTCATTATTCAGGAGCAGTGAGTGTAAATGACAAGGTTAGTGCGACCAATGAGGTTGAGTCAGCACTCAGTCGTCTCCTTGTGATCGTGGAAAATTATCCTACTCTTAAGTCCTCAGAAACTGTACGTGATCTCATGACCCAACTAGAAGGCTCAGAAAACCGCATTAGTGTCGAGCGTGTCAGGTTCAACGATGCTGTCAAGACTTATGAGACTACTATCCAGAAATTTCCCAAGAATATCGTAGCTTCCATCCTAGGATTCAAGGATATAAAGTATTTTGAGGCACAGACAGGTGCGGATGTGGCTCCGAAGGTAGAACTCAATTAAGTAGGGAAAAAAGTAATAGAAGTAAAGCAGGGAGTCTTTCTTCGTTAGATTTTTTGGGGATAAAGAGAGAGGAATAGAGAGGACTGGAGAAATTATGATGAAGAAAATATCAGCAAAAAAGAGTAGCTTCAATTATCTTGCAGCTGCTCTTTTTTCTTCCTTTCTTCTTTTCCTTCTTTACTTTTCTCTTTCTTATCCTGCTCTCGCTTACACTTCTCCTGGCAAGCCTGTCGGTCTGGTCAATGACTTTGCGCACATCCTTACTGCGCAGGAAAGTCAGGATATAGGTACCAAACTAGTGGGTTTGGCCAAGGCTACTGGTGTCGAAGTGGCAGTTGTCACGGTGAGTTCACTCGGTGATGAAACTATTGATACTTATGCCGTAAAGTTATTTGCAGAATGGGGAATTGGCAACAAAGATAAGGATACCGGACTACTTATTTTGGTGGCTCCAAATGATCGCAAGGTCCGCATAGAAGTTGGGTATGGTCTCGAAGGCGCTGTTACGGATATCCAGTCAGGAAATATTATCCGTAATGTCATGACACCCGCCTTCAAAGCAGGGAACTATGGTGCAGGAATTTCTGGTGCGGTCGATGCTCTAGATGCCATCATTACGAAGTCACCAGAGGCGGTACAGTATTCGGTTGACACGACACAGGGTCAGTTATTCAGTAATATTGATTCCCACACCGTAAGCATCATTATCGGTATTTGTTTATTTTTCCTCAATATTATCGCTCGCATTCTTGGTAAGACGAAATCATGGTGGTTGGGTGGAGTCTTGGGAATGATTGCGGGAATAGTAATCGGGACAATTTGGGGATTTATGCCTGTAGGCTTCATTTCTCTAGTAATATTGACCATCCTCGGTCTCCTTGTTGACTATATAGTCTCAAAACATCCACCTGGATCAAATAGTGGTGGGTTCTGGCCAATCTTCTTCGGTGGCGGTCGTGGTGGCTCTGGTGGTGGAGGTGGATTTGGAGGCTTCGGAGGTGGTAGTTCTGGAGGTGGCGGATCGAGTGGTGGGTGGTAGGTAGAATCATTTCAGATTTTCTCCACATTTCGTTTTGTCCCAATCTTCTGATAGTCTAGTGTGACAGGAGGGTTCGCATAGTGGTCTAGTGCGCAACGTTGGAAACGTTGTGTGGGAGCAATCTCACCGAGAGTTCGAATCTCTCACCCTCCGCCTTCACTCGCCGAATCGAGCTACGATGTGGCGAACCCTATCCCCAAAACCCTATTTCGTCCCTACGACATTACAGGCTATAATTAGAGCATGTTTTCAGATCCAGCCGCAAATCTGGCGAAGTTTGGCCTGACCGATGGTATGAAGGTTGTGGATCTCGGTGCGGGATCAGGTTTTTATAGTATTGAGACCGCCAAAAAAGTCGGCTCTGGAGGTCGTGTGTATGCAGTCGATGTTCAGAAGGATCTACTGGAGCGTTTGCGTACCGTAGCTAGTGCCAATGGTGTCCGCAATATCGAGGTGGTCTGGGGCAATGCTGAGAAGATAGGTGGTACGAAGCTCCGCGAAGCTATCGCAGATCGTGTCATCGCATCCAATATCCTATTTCAGATCGAGAAGCCAGATGACTTCAGTCTAGAAATCAAGCGTCTCCTCAAACCCGGTGGCAAAGTCATGATCATCGACTGGAGCGATGTCAGTTCACTCAGTCCCAAGACACTTTTTGGCGCTATGAAAGCTCAGGCACTCTTCGAGAAAAATGGCTTCAAGCTAGAGCAGTCGTTCCATGCTGGTGATCATCATTATGGACTTATCCTTTCTCGTCAATAAAATGAAAAAATACTCAATATTTCAAATAGTCACACTTGCCATCTTCATACTATTCCTCATAGGTGGTGTGGCGGCATTCGCGCTATACAAGGGCAACAGTTCTTCTACAGCTATACCGAGTGTGACCATCTGGGGCACTTTTCCCAAGGATACATTTGACCTATATGTGAGTAGGATCAACAATAGTCTCGCACAACCTATAGTAGTCAACTATGTCGAGAAGTCACCAACATCTTTTTCGCAAGAATTCATCTCAGCCCTAGCACGCGGCAACGGTCCAGATGGACTACTCATACCTGTTGATATGCTTCTACCTCACTATGACAAGCTAGCGGTTATACCTTTCGAGGCCCTTGATCAACGTACCTTCATCGATAGTTTCATCGATGAGGCCAAAATTTATCTGACATCCAATGGTCTCCTGGCACTGCCATTCACTGTTGATCCTCTGGTAATGTATTGGAACCGTGATACCTTCAATGCTGCCGGAGTGGCTACCTACCCACGATACTGGGATGAGTTCACAAGTCTCAATACCAAGCTCACTCAGAAGGATCAAAATGGCAATATCCGAAAGTCCGCCATCGCACTAGGTGACTTTACCAATCTCACCAATGCTCGAGAGATACTCGCTTCACTCATCCTCCAGCTCGGCAATCCGATAACACAGACGAATAGAGATGGATATGTTGAGAGTACCTTGAAAGTCTCAGCTTCCGTGAGTCCAGTTCCAGCTCTCGACTTCTTCACTCAATTCGTCGATCCTACCAACGCCAATTATTCTTGGAATAGGGGAATGCCAGCATCAAAATCAGCTTTCTTGTCTGGTTCTCTAGCTACATATTTCGGTTTTGCTTCGGAGATCGCAGATATTCGTAGCAAGAATCCAAATCTGAACTTTGATGTAGCTGCTCTACCACAGATCCGTGTGACCACAGCTCAGGCATCTGGCTCCAAGGTCATGAAGGCATCATATGCACGAATGAGTGGTTTCTCCATAGTTCGTGCTTCACAGGTCCCCAATGCTACTTTTCAGATCATATCCATCCTCACTGATCCTAACAATCTTGCTGGTCTGAATAAGGATCTGTATCTGCCGACAGTCCGAAGGGATGTTATAGCACAGGGTACTGCTGATCCATACATCACCATATTCAATCAGGCAGCACTGACCGCGAGGACATGGTTGGATGCAGACCCTTCGATTTCACGTTCTATCTTCTCCACTATGATCGGATCCTTGACCAGTGGTAGCAAAACCAGTTTTCAAGCAGTGCAAGAAGCGGGTGATGCCTATGATGTAGAACTTAGTAAAGCCGTACAATAGTCACATGAAATTATCTCCACGCATCAAAGCAAAATTTGCTTCAATATTCATCCTCACTATCATCATCGCAGGTGGAGTTTTGCAGTCTGTTTCCGCTGAGTCTACTCAGACTATCTCTGGTGTAGATACAAATGCAAATCCGAATGATACAAATTTCAAGCTAGTAGTCTGTGACGGTCCGACACTGCCCAATATCGCACCAGCACATCTACTTGATGAAGCCAACAAAGAACGCCGTGCCAAGGGACTACCTGACTATGTCGCCTGTGACTTCAATGGTGTGATGAAGACAGTTCAGCATCTCATCAATATCCTGATGGTTCTAGGCGTCTTCGTTGCTGTCGGCCTATTCTCATACGGTGGAGCACTGATGATCACTGGCAAACCAGAGAACATGAACAAGGCTCGCAGCTTCTTTCCCAAAGTCTTCGGTGGGTTTATAATAATGCTATCTGCTTGGTTCATCGTCTATCAGATACTCGATTGGCTGACCAACAATCAAGGCTTCAAGACACTTTTGGGCAATCCATAATCATATGAATATAAATTTGAACGTAATCCAGAAAAGTGCACTTGTACTATTATTTGTGTTAGTAGCGTCACTCTCAGCCTTTTCAACACTTCTTGTACACGCTGCTACAGACAAGGACTCACCTGCAGTAATTACAGGTGATACAGATAAACCTACCACTTCTACTTTCACTCTCACAAATCCCCTCAAAGTCAATTCTGTTGCAGGACTTATACAGAATTTTGTCGACATATTCAGTTATATTGTCATCCTCGGTGCCGTGCTCGCCATCATCTGGGTGGGTCTGCAGTTTATTCTGGCGCAAGGTGATTCTGAAAAATTAAAAGATCTCAAAGTTATTGATGAAAATCTTAAAATTGTTACACCC
>CAYTZE010000023.1:0-8392 GCA_964442415.1 uncultured Candidatus Saccharibacteria bacterium | reverse complement strand
TTTCATCGAATACTCCGGCTTTCTCGGCATCTCTAGTCGAGTAGAGTACTGCAGTTTTCAGTCCTGAAAATGAAAAATTTAGATCGTTGCTCTGTATCATAGGGCGAGGGAGCCTTGTGGCAGAAATGATACCAGCCTCTATCGCTTGCTTGGCAAGTCTAGAGATATGTGGTCCACCTGGATAGGGAAGGTTTAGCAGTCGAGCAACCTTATCGAAGGCTTCGCCGACAGCATCGTCTTTTGTTTGACCGATGATAGTATACTCGAAAGGGGACGAGGAATAGATAGGAAGGGAGGACACACCTTCTTCTTTCTCCCTGGTCTCTATCTTCACCAACTCCGTATGGCCACCACTTATAAGTAAGGCCAATGATGGTAGGGCGAGCGGTTTCAATTCCTGCCAATCGCCGCCAGTCGTATCAGATGGCAATAATGAACCGACAATATGACCTTCCATATGATTGACGGGTATTATGGGCACCGACAACTTCTTGCCGAGCTCTTCTGCAAAACTGATACCAGTCCAGAGTGCTGGTTCGAGGCCGGGACCTTCAGTGACAGCGATCGCATCAATCTGGGGTGCATCTTTCATGATCTGTTCGAGGAGAATAGGGAGCGCCTTCTCGTGTTCACGCTTGGCGAGCATAGGGAAGACTCCTCCATAGGGACTGTGCAACTCTGCCTGCGAATGTATGAGTGATGAGATGACACGACATTGGAATACGCCACCTACAGTGCGTGTTTCCAAGAGTGCGAGTGCTGTCTCGTCACAGGATGTTTCGATGCCTAGAATGATCATGGTGCGCGATACAGGATTCGAACCTGTGACCCTCCCCACGTCAAGGGGATGCTCTACCAACTGAGCTAACCGCGCATACTCGAAACTATCAATGCTTGAAAACTATAGCAGAAAGTTAGGAAAAATCCAGTATAGAAAAAGGGCAACATGATTGATCCATGTTGCCCATTGATTTGAGTGTTTTATCAATCCGTACGGATCACTCTCCAAAAACCTCTTTCTGCTTGACGTGTGTGCCAACTGTCACTGAACTTGATCACAGCATTGGTCGGTGCACTCAGTGTACCCATGGTCATCCAGTTGGTCATGTCATCCGAATACTGGAATATGTGAGTTTGATTGGGTAGACCGAGGTTCACAACTACCATGTCGTTGTTCATGCTGATCTGAGGCAGATCATTGGTCGGCTGACTGTTTACTGAGTAACTGTTCACTAGGTTCGTAGAAAGCCCATGAGACTCGAGGTACTGTGAACATTCGATCAGATCTGCTGGTTGAGGTACATACGCTGAGACTTGATCGTTGTTCATACCACTTGCCAAATAACGCACATTGAAAGGTGGTGTGCAACCACAATCTGTAGCGTCTTCTGCGGTGAATGGAGTACTTGCCACAAACAAGGCTGCGTATTCAGTTCTATCTGTGACAATATTCTGTAAACCTTTGTGAAGTGATTGAGCCGAAGGGAATAGTGTGATCTTGGAATCTTCATCACCATCCTTATCCTGCTTCTTTTTCATGTCCCGGATCTTGTTGCAGGCCTTGACCAGTTTGAAGGTCACATAAACTATGCCTGCTATTACGATTACGACTACAACTATTGCAACTCCACAGGCTAGACCAAGTTCTGTGCCTGTATAAACACCATCTGCCAATGTGGTTGTTTGACCAGCCAACACGTTAGGGGATACAACAGTAGTTTTGGTTATTACCCCAGACGAATCGTGCGCTAGTGCATATTGTTGGGACCATACGAATATGGAAATGAGCGTTAGTGTAGCCAAAACATGCCCACCCTTACGATCACATTTCCTGTTACTGGACCCTGAACATAGAGGACGTACCATCCACGTGATAAGTCCAATCATGAACATGCAATAGAATACTGGTACCAAATACATCAGAATACCGTCTCCAAAGATGCTCTTGATTGTCTGTACGACACGATGGTCGTCTAGTGCAAACCAGACGCTGGCAAGAGTGATGAGCAATACGACAACAGAACGAATTATGAATTTTTGATTCATACCAACTAACCTTTCTTTTTTCCCATCCTTGGGATTGTTTATTATCCCCAAATACCTTCAAAACACGAGTTTTCAAGGTGCCCTTTGTACATCAATATACAAAGTTATATGGAAATAGTCAAGCCTATGTGAATAGTAGTATATAGCAAATCACTACTATGCTTTGGGTGCATCCAGACGATCCAATCCTAGCTTCTTCACTCCGTAGTAGACTACGAAAGCGACGATGACAAAATTGATCACAATACTGATGAATTTGCCGTAGGTGATATTTGCTGAAAGTATGTGCAGAGAGAGTGCTGACAGATCTCCGAGACGACCGAGGACAATGCCGATAATAGGGTTGATGAGATCGTTGACGATAGACGCCACTACATCCGAAACAGCTTTACCTAGAATAAATCCGACGGCTAACCCGACAGCTCCTTGTGTGCGAATGAAATCAATGAATCCTTTCATATTTATTTTGTTAAATTGTAATGTGTCTATTTTAGCTTTACACCTACACCTGGCACAAGTACAGTGTCATGAGTTTCTGAGTGATCCAGATGGATGCCAGTCGCGTCTTTCCGGAGGTGAAGTTCGATGATCCTGCCGTGCATAACCTCTTGCGAAAAGTACTGATCAAAAAGGAGATTGCCGAGAGAGTAATAGATAGGT
This sequence comes from uncultured Candidatus Saccharibacteria bacterium, assembly GCA_964442415.1. Taxonomy (GTDB): domain Bacteria; phylum Patescibacteriota; class Minisyncoccia; order Phycocordibacterales; family PALSA-1337; genus C7867-002. Next base: position 5,686 of record CAYTZE010000023.1, on the reverse strand, counting down.
ACCTCATCGATCCATTCATTGTTCATGATCACATGTGGATGAGCACCGATCACTGCATCAGCGCCTGCAGAAGCAAATAAACGTGCGTAGTTTTTCATCTGAGTAGACGGGAGGGTCGCATACTCTTCACCCCAGTGAGGCATGACGATAGTGAAGACATCTGGTCGTGATACTCGTCTTATTTCTACTACTACACGATCGACGCCAGTTTGGAAAGCGTGATAACCGATGAGTGCGACAGTGATACCTTTTCTAGTCAGAAAAGTAGTCATCGGTGTCTCGGTCAATTTGGGATCAAGCGACAATGCATCGAGATTTTCGACGCGAACAGAATGTTTGCCTTCGAGATCGGTAGAGGTACTGTTCCAGGGATTACCGAAATATCCAACGCCGGCATCATTCAGCCACTTTTGTGTTTCTCTGTAGCCAGAAAGTCCAAAGTTATCGGCGTGATTGTTGGCTTGGCTCACGATAGTAATACCTGCGCGTGCAATAGTATTTGCGACTTCTGGCGAGAATGTGAAAGTGAAACTATCGTTAGTCTTACCATCAACCAAAGTTTTGGAGCTGGTCGAGGTGATGGGGCCTTCCAGATTTGCTACTACTACATCTGCTTGCTTGAATAGGGAAGTAACGGATGGATCAAAAAGTGAGTCGTATCCTTTGCGCTCACCAAGTTTGCGTATACCTCGATCGAACATGATATCGCCAGCCATGAGTATGACGAGGTCATCCGGACTTTTTTCGAGCACTATTTTCTGAGGGGGAGTCGTAGTTGATGTATTTTCAGGGGGAGTACTTGTAGTAGGTGATCCTGGCAAGAATTCGGCATCCAGGTGAGCGCCGTTTATCGTTCCGTCAGACTCTATAACACTAGCTAGGTTGTGAGTTGGTTTTGAGTATTCAATCACGGCCAAAGTCAAATACCCGATACTCCAACCGGTTGCTACCACCAGTAGGGTGGTCAGGATCAATTTCATACTCGTATTCTATAACACCAATCCTCGTTTTGACAGCATTTCGATATTTGAATCCGTAATGTATAATAGTCTCTCGAATGAAAAAAATAATACTATTTTATGTAGCAGCCACCATCCTCATAGCCGGATGTCTGGCATATTTTTATAAGAAGCCAGCTTTCATTTTCGAAAAGATGATGAATACTGCGACAACGACGCCGGCCATTACATTCAAGACTGAGATGGAGAAGGATGATGTCTACGTCCAGTTCGCCATGGAGGTCTATGACTCCATCCAAACCAACTATTGGAATTCTGGCAAGAATGACTTGGAGAATATATACCTTTTGGCAGTGCAGAAGATACTCGGTTTGGGCCACACATTGGAGACACATGACCGTGTTGGCGTAGCAAAGCTTGTGACCGAGTCCATGAAGGACATGACAGACAATGCCAAAAAGAAAGAGTTCGTACTCAATCTCGCGCAGGTCGTCCTCTACAATCTCGTCCCTGTAGCTCGTAATACTATCTATACATCCATCCAAGAGACTGCTATGCGAAATGAGGTCAAGAATGTGAATCCAGACAAAAATCTCTACGATGTCATCGGTGTTCCTGCATCATCGACACCAGCCAAGATAGCGTCAGCCTATGAACAGAAAGTTGAGGAGATCAAGGCCAAACCTCAAACAGAAGAAACAAAAGAGCAATTGAAACAAGTAACATACGCAAACAAAGTCTTGGCTGATAAGAACAGTCGTAACCAATATGATACGACCAAGATCGAGCCGACTATATTCGCCAGCGCAATTTCATCTTCTGTTATGTACCTCAACATGACCAAGTTCTCACCTACGTCGCTCAATGAGTTTGTGAGCAATCTGAACTCCTCGGTCTCGAGACCAGATCTGAAGGCACTGATCATAGATATGAGAGGTAATATAGGCGGTGCCATAGATTTCTTGCCCTATTTTATCGGGGCATTCGTCGGGCCAAATCTCAGTGCTTATGACATTTACAAACAAGGAACGACAACACCAATAAAGACTATTGCCACCAAATTTGATCCATTGGTCAGGTTCAAGAAGATCGTGCTCCTAGTCGACTCGATGTCACAGTCTTCGGCAGAAGCATTCGCGGCTTCAGTAAAACGTTACCATGCAGCAGTCGTAGTAGGTAATACTACACGTGGCTGGGGAACTATCGAGAATACATTCCCGATCTCGACTGTTATCGATCCTGCAGAGAAGTATACTCTATACCTAGTACATAGTCTGACCTTGCGCGAAGATGGTCAACCTATCGAGAGTAGGGGAGTAGATCCAGATGTTGATGTCAAAAATGCCAACTGGAAAGCGCAGCTGGATGAGTACTTCAACTACTCGCCATTGAACTCGACTATTGAGAAGTTACTGAAGAGTGGTCCTGTGAATTAGTGATATGTTGGTAGCCCTACAGGGAATCGAACCCTGGTTAGCGGATTGAAAACCCGCTGTCCTAACCACTAGACGATAGGGCCATGTGGTGAAATACTACACTTTTTTTGAAAAAATGGCAAAAAAGTGGTAGGGTGTATCGGTCCCAACCAAACATGTAATTACCGTGGTTATTTGAACTTCGGTGTACACTAGGAGAGGTGGCTGAGTGGTTGAAGGCACCGGTTTCGAAAACCGGCAGGGGCGAAAGTTCCTCGCGGGTTCAAATCCCGCCCTCTCCGCAAAATAATGAACGAGCGTGCGAGTGAATATATTTTGCAAGAGAGGAGCAAGGCACCTTCGCGCCTTGCGTGCGGGATTTGAAAAGGTTAAGTATATTTTTGAGGAGCTTTTCTCCGAAAAAATACGAAACCTGTACCGAGTCTGTAAGACTCAAATCCCGCCCTCTCCGCACATTTCTGCTATACTACACCCACGGAAGTTCTGCAGCTCAACGTCACCGAATATACGAACAATGAAATACAAGAAAATCGTCGTCCTAATTGTACTTATAGGTGTTTTATGTGTAGCTGGATATTATATTGCACTTATAGCGAGCGCTGTAACTATCAATCCTGATAAACTCTATACCGTCACACATGTTATTGACGGAGATACATTCAAGGCGAAAGTTGGTAGTCATACCGTTACTGTACGTATGCTTGGTATAGATACACCAGAGACAGTGGATCCAAGGAAGCCAGTACAGTGCTATGGCAAGGAGGCCTCGGATGAGACCAAATCACTCCTTACTGACAAGGAAGTGCATCTCAAACTCAATCCCAATAGGGAAGAGAAAGACAAATACGGTCGTTATCTCGCCTATGTCTATCGTGGCGATGGTCTTTTCGTGAATGAGGAATTGATCAAGGGAGGTTTTGCTCACGAATACACCTACGGCAAGAAGTATGACTTTCAGAAAGAATTTCGAGAAGTCGAGAAAGTGGCGAAAGATACAAAAACTGGACTATGGGGTGTATGTGTTGCGACGAGTACTAATACTACACACTGATGAACACTATATTAAAAGATTTTGATCAGTGGAATGTGTTGAAGAAGAAGTTACACAGTTATAATCGCGAAAGTATTGAATTTGGTGAAGGTGATATCTGGTGGTGTTCATTTGGACTTAATATTGGAAGTGAACAAGATGGCAAGAATAATTTGTTTGAGCGACCAGCATTAGTGCTTGTGAAGTTTAATGAGCAAATTGCGCTTGTTGCCCCACTAACTACAATTGAAAAGCGTACACGATATCATTTTGCACTTGATATCGGTTTTGTAATCCTGTCACAAACTCGACTTGTTAGTACAAAACGATTTCAACGTTTTGTGAAGACGATTACAGACTTTGATTTGGAGGTAGTCAGAAAAGAACTTGCTGGGATAATTATGCACCAATAAATTTCAAAGCCCCATCTTCATGGGGCTTCTCGGCTTCCCTCTATCCAGTGGATCTCTCCAAAGAAGGGTACCTCGGTTGGTTACATGCATCCCTCCCATCCAATAACCGTTAGTGGATCTATTTTAGCAAAAACAATATCCTTGTCAACTACGCCGCGTGCAAGTATAGATAAATATCCTCAATTGCTTTGACAGCATCACCAGCGGCGATGTTGTTCTGGTGGTAGAGGCCATCAGTACAATCTCCTGCAGCCCAGATGCCATCTACAGATGCGCACTGATTCTTGGCGTCGACGACAACTGTGCCGAACTTGGTCAATGTTACGAGATCTTTGACCATATCTGTGTTTGGAATTGATCCCACTTCGGCAAAGATGCCAGTGACCTTGATCTCAGTATCAGTCTTGGTTTTGTCGTCAGTAAATACCATCGAAGTTACAAATTTGTCACCCTTGATCTCCTTTGGTGAGGTGAACTGATACGCCTTCATCTTTGGGTTGCTCAGGACCTTCTCGACGGTACCTGGGTCGGCTTTGTATTCACTGCGTGAAAGGAGAGTCACACTCTTACAATATGCGAGAAGTTGGGCGGCACTCTCAAATCCAGCATTGCCACCGCCAACTACCACAACATCCTGATCTGCATAGAGAGGCCCATCACATGTAGCACAATAAGTGAGTCCTTTGTGCTCAAATGTGTCTGCACCAGGGACGGTCAATTTGCGTCGGCGACTTCCTGCGGTTATGAGTACTGTTTTGGCTTCGTAGGAACCTTTCTCACTGGTAATGGTAAATGTTCCACTGTCATTCTTGTTCACCTTGGTTGCGTACTGACCTTCAACGAAATCAATGATGCCATCTGCGTACGCTTTGGCATGCTTCTCGAGACTCGTTGTGAGGTCTAGGCCTGAGATAGCGACAGTTCCCACCCAGTTCTCTATCTTCTCTGAGACATTACTCTGACCAAGCCAGTCCTTTGTAATAAAAACACTCTTGAGTCTTTTGCGTGCGGCATAGACGGCTGCTGCCGCTCCAGCAGGTCCGCCACCGATGATTGCGAGATCGTAAGGAGGTTGATTCATGATTCAAGAAGCAGGATTCAAGAAAGTTTTCGACTTTCTAATGAGACCCTGTAGAAGTTTATGGCTAATGATTAATTGTCCGTTTATCATATCAAATTCTGGCTTAGTAATATAGTTTAAGTCCCTACCAATGATGAGTTGGTTTTTAAATTCTGTTAATGAGTCATGGGATAAATAGTAGAACTGAATTTTTTCTTTGTAACTATGCCTACCAAAGCCTTCAGCAATATTGGATGTTATGGAAACGACGGACCTTTGTATTTGGCTTGTTAATCCGTATTGTTCAATTTTTGGAAACTTTCTTGTTACTTTATAAGTTTCTAGTACCAATTTATGAGCTTCTTGCCATACATTTAAATCGGTAAATTCTCTGATCTTTCCTGTTTCTTGAATCATGAATCCTGAATCGATTAGTTTACTTCAGCCTACTCCTTCGGAGAAACGCCGGTATCGCACCCCAATCGTCATCATCATCTTTCTTTTCTTCTTTCTCTACCTTCTTCTCAACGACTGGTGCGTCACGCTTCACATCTGACATAGAATTGAAGATCTTGCCTATACCACCTGTACGTTCTGGTTTCTCGGACTTCTCTGAGGCGTTCCTCATGATGGAGGCGATAGTTGGCTCTACGGAAACAGGTGAGGCTGATGGACGAGTAGAGGCAGTATTGCTCTCTGGAAAACCTGTTGCGATGACTGTGATCTTGATCTCGTTCTTCTTGAGCTTGTCATCACCGTGCACCTGGATCTCGTCGCCAGGGCGCACG
>CAYTZE010000022.1:0-8397 GCA_964442415.1 uncultured Candidatus Saccharibacteria bacterium | reverse complement strand
CCAAGGGGAGTTGCTCAAAATAAACTAGCTAATATCAGTGCCGAAATTCGAACCAAATATAACACCGTTTCATTCCTGCCACACGTGACACTCATAGGTGGCATTACATTATCTGTGGGAGAGATCAAAAAGATAATGACTGAACTTGTACAAGGGATTACGCCTATATCAATCTCATTTTCTCGCATCGGAACCAGTGAAGAATTCTACAAATCTATTTTTCTGGAATGTGAAAAGAGCCCTGAACTTATGGAGTTCAATACTAAAGCGCAGAAATTATTCTCAAAATCATACGAGTACAAGCCACATTTGAGCCTTGTGTATGCTGATATGCCACAAAGCACAAAAGATGAAATTGTCGCGAGTTTAGACAAGGATGCACTGACGTCAATCAATTTTGCTGCGCATACCCTATCAATCTGGTCAACACATGGCACTGCAGATGCTTGGACAAAAGTTTTCGAACTGCCACTAGTTCCTAAAGTTGTCAACGCATAGACAAAGAGAGTCTTTATCTATATATTGAGCCCAGACTCACTTTTCTAGGTGATCTTTCACAACCCCAACCTCTTACGAAAGGAGTAGCAATGGATATTTCTGTTGTTAATCTTGTTCGTGAGAGTAAATTCCCGAACAAGATCTGCCTCATAATACCTCCCTCGGAATTTCTGATGGATGAACGTGTATTCATGTCACTCGGCGTACTCAAAGTCGCCGCAGTGCTCGAACAAGCTGGCTTGAACGTGAGTGTCCTCGACCCCTCTGGTATCAAGAACTATCTTGATGTCATCCATGACTTTGCACGGATACGTACAGACGTAGTGCATTTTGGTATCACTGCCACAACACCACAACTCCCACGTGCAGCAGAGATCGCTCGTGCCATACGATCAGTTCGAAAAGATGCTATCACCATCCTTGGCGGACCACATATCACCTTGGTGAATGCGGCTCTCAAGAAAGAACGCAAACTTGGGCACAGTCTCCGAGCGGCCCCAGCCATGACTCAACTCGAAAATACCTTCGATATCCTTGTGGCTGGTGATGGTGAAGAAGCCGTGTTTCGGGCACTTTTACCAGATGCACCCAAGCTTATTGATGCGGATGATGTGGCTTCACCACTCTTCCTCACCAATGAACGCCTCACCGAACTACCACGACCTGCCAGACACCTCGTAGACGTGCCAAGCTACCGTTATACCATCGATGGTATTCGTGCCATCTCACTCATCGCCCAACTCGGTTGCCCTTTCGAATGTGGCTTCTGCGGTGGCAGAGCCTCCCCCATGCTTCGACGTGTTCGAACACGAACGTCACAGAGCATAGTTGATGAAATGGTTCATATCTATGAGAAGTATGGTCTCTGTGGTTTCATGTTTTACGATGATGAGCTCAACGTAAATCCGAATATTGTCGAATTGATGGATCTCATCGCATCAACCCAGAAGCGCCTCGGCGCTGAGTGGAGATTGCGAGGTTTCATCAAGTCTCAGTTGTTCAAACCTGAGCAGGCACGTGCCATGTATGCTGCAGGCTTCAGAGAGATCCTTGTCGGATTCGAATCTGGCTCCCCAGAAATACTAATCGCTATCAACAAAAAAGCGACACGCGAACAGAACACGACATGCCTGCGCATAGCACATGATCACAAGCTCAAAGTCAAAGCCCTCATGTCTATCGGTCATCCAGGAGAATCTCGCGCCACCATTGCACAAACCCGCGAATGGCTTCTCGCCGAAAAACCTGACAACTTCGATATCTCCCTGATAACAACATTTCCGGGGACACCGTACTATGATCAGGCGATTCCGCTCGAAGGCAAAACCGGTCAATGGGTGTATACCCACAAACAAACCGGCACCAAGCTCTTCCAGAAACCAGTAGACTTCATGGCTACAGCCAGCTACTACAAAGGAGATCCCAAGGGTGGTTATCGTTCGGATGTCTACACACTGACACTCACGCCCGAAGAGCTTGTACACGCACGAAATGAGCTCGAAGCGGATGTCCGTGAACTCCTCGGCATACCCTATGACAAGAGTGCTCCGGCAATGCTCTATGACCATAGTATGGGTCAACGTGGAGAGTTTCCCTCGAGCATCCTACGCACGAGTCCCTAACACACCCTTTCGCTTCGGCGGAAGGGTTTTTTGTTACACCTTCTTCTCTCGAAACACAATATACTTATACCCAAAGAAATTCCCGAGTACAGAAACCGCAATCGTTATCAAGATAGCCACATTTGCCCAGAGATGAGTACTCACTCCAGTAGGAGCACCAATGATGTTCACAACCAGATGAATAACTCCAAGATTGATGAGTGCTACCGATCCTGAGACGACAAAAAAATTTACGAATTTCCTGTGTTTATCTGCTTCATCTGTTACATTGAAAACAAATCTTTTGTTCATAAAAAAAGAGTATATGACTACCACTACAAATGTTATCAGTGAAAAGAGTACCACCAAGCCTCCAATAGAAACTCCTGTCACCCATATCAAAATATTAAAAATAACCATATTGAGGATGGTATTTGAGACACCGATGATGCCGTAACGCAGGAATTGTCGGTATGATTCTGGCAAGAATTCCATAGAAACTATAGTATATCGTATTATGAGCCTGTGTGCTAAAATCCTCCCATGAACCTACGAAAGATTCTGAAACGTCTGCTTCCCCGCCATACAATACGAAGCCTCAACAACTTCAAATACGCTATTCTACCCAGCTGGAAAATGCGTATTGATAGACTATTACACCTCCCCAAACTTCCAGTAAATGCCGACGGCAAAGTCCTCATCCATCTCGGCTGTGGTGATCAGAATGATCCTCGGTACATTAATGTTGATTCAATTCCATTCAGACACGCCCACTATGTCCATGATGTGACAGAACTCCCGATGTTCCGTGACAACTTTGCTGATCTCGTCTACGCCTCGCATACTCTCGAGCATATCTCCTACAAGTATTCACTCGAAACAGTGCAAGAATGGCACCGCGTGCTCAAGCCAGGAGGTACATTGAGGATCGGCGTTCCAGATTTTGATAAGATCATTTCTATCTACAACTCAGAAAAGCACAACATGGAGCGTATCGAGGGACCACTCATGGGTGGCCAAAACTACAAGTATAACTTCCATTATGCCATGTTCAATCAAGCGCATCTCACGAATGTGTTGGAAAAAGCTGGTTTCAAAGACGTTCGTGTCTGGGATCCGAAGACAGCAGAGTACTACACATTCACAGACTGGGCATCGAAGTTACTTTACGATACATATCCACTCAGTCTCAATCTCGAAGCAACAAAAATATGAACAAAAATGATTACCTAGCTTCATATGGCAGAAATGTCTTCTCGCAAAAAGGAGAAGATGGCATACTCGAGAAGGTTTTTGAAATTATTGGCGCAGAAAACAAATGGTGTGTGGAGTTTGGTGCCTGGGACGGCAAACATCTGAGCAACACCTACAACCTGATGCTGAATAAAGGTTGGTCGGGAGTTTTCATTGAGTCTGATCCCAAAAGAACGCAGGACCTTGTGAAGACCTATAAGGATAATAAGAAAGCAATTTGCCTAAATGCGTTCGTAGCCTTTGAAGGGTCAAATACTCTCGACAACATTCTCGCGAAAACGAGTATTCCGAAATCATTTGACCTTTTGAGTATAGATATTGATGGCAACGACTATCATATCTGGGATTCAGTGCAGAAATATGCGCCACGTGTGATCATTATAGAAATAAATCCAACTATTCCACCTGACATCGAGTTTGTGCAAAAGAAGGACATGAATGTGACTCAAGGATCCTCACTCTTTTCGCAGTTCAAGCTCGGCAAAAAGAAAGGCTACGAGCTTGTAGCGACCACCGAGCTTAATGCAATCTTTGTTAAAAGAGAATATTTTTCTCTCTTTGGTATTGCGGACAATATGCCAGCATCAATACATCACGCGGAAAAACAAACGAGACTATTCCAACTCTACGATGGCACTATAGTACTTCATGGTCAAGACAGATTACTCTGGCATGATACAAAAATACGTCAGAAGGATGTGCAAATCATCCCAAAAATTTTCAGAAATTTCCCAGGAAACATGAACCCCGTTATTCACTTTCTATTCAAAGTCTGGAGGAAAATACATCACACACTATGAATGACGTGGCCAATCCGACTTTGATGAGTAGCGATTACGCGAACAAATTCCCTACCATACGGAAACATTGGGCTGCACTTATTCTGGCTATTATTGTGGGAATTCTATGTGTCATCCCGCCCCTCTATTTCGCTCATTTTGAGCCAAATTACGCTGGAATAGAAATGATGGGTGCTGACGCTGAAGATCACTATACTGCCCGTACAAACCAAGCTTTACAAGGCAATTACGCCATAAGCAACACATTCCAACCTGATAAAAGTATTCCATATATACTGCCAGGACTTGGAGAAAATATTACTGCGATTATTGCGAAAGTATTTGTACTTTCAGCCGCCGAAGCAACTGTTCTAGCCAAGTTTCTCTTCCCACTTATCGCAATACTTGTAATTTATTATCTCGGTTTAATTATTTTCAGATCACGAAAAGTTGGCTTGATCTCCTCTGCTATGGTTGTCCTTGGTGACGGATTGTTCACTGGTGCATCTGGCTGGTTAGCACTTTTACACAACGTATCAATTAATAATTCATTTCTGAACTACGCTCGACCAGTAAATCCACAATTAAGTGGTATCCTATTATTCGTAGGCCTGATTGCGATCTATCTAGCATTTCAAGCAAATAAAAAAACAAAGTGGTACACAGGAATTATTTGCGGTCTAGTTACTGGTCTAACAGTGTATCTTTCCCCATTCGTCTTTAGTTTCCTAGTAACTGTTCAAGTTCTTTGCTTTGTTTGGTTGCTAATCAAAAAAGAATTTAGAAGGTCCGTAGGTGTGATAATTTCAGGAATTGTTTCTGGAATCATTGTGATTCCCTTTCTTATCAATTATCTAAGACTCATACACAGCCCATTGTATGTTGAGACATCTATGCGCCTAGGTATTTCGACTAGCCATGCACCGATCATCGGTTTGTGGGTACCTATTATCCTTATATGTGCCTTCTTCTTTGTCCCAAAAAGATTTACAGCCAGTAGACATTTTTTCATCACCAGCGGATTGGCTCTCCTCATCCTCCTCAACCAACAGATAGTCACTGGCCATGTGCTCCAACCAGGACACTACCATTGGTACATTACTACTCCCCTAGCTGGAATACTCGTAGCTATGTATATCGTAGCATTCACTGACAGATTCATGACACGCAATGTGCTCAAATATTTTGCATGTAGTATCGTCTTGCTTATACTCATCTATAACGGTATCCAAACGCAGAGATTTTCTTACCAGAATACACTTGCAGGCACTATTACTATCCAAAAATATGCTCCGATAATGACGTATTTGAACGAGCAACCTGGAAAGCAATTCATCTGGGCTGATAAATATATCTCTACCTTCATCCCAATATACACCACTACAAATGTCGCCAACAATCGTCAAGCACCAAACTACCTCATAGCAAAAAGTTTTTTTGAACGGACCATTCTCCTCCAGTATAGACTGAGAAACATAGCGCCGAAATACATTTTGGCCACTCTAAAATCTGAGCGCGCTGAGGTTTCATCTATTATCTATGCTCTCTATTGGCGTAATGAAAAAGGTAGTTTTGAAGCAATCCCTGATGAAATACTTGAGTCACTAGCAAAAGACTACACGGATGAGTATAGCCAGCCACTCAGTATGATATTCAAGAATTTAGGAATTACTATGATTATCTGGGACAAGGATGTCGAGCCTGAGTGGAAAATATCGTCGCTACCTTTTGTGAAGAAGGTGTACGTAGCTGGAAATATTGAGGTCTATACGATCAACTAGGTTAAAATAATTTAGCTGTTGTTCCCTTCTTCTCTTCGCGTTGCTTTGAGTAAATAGCAATACCAGAAAGACCAATTATTATGAAGAAAGGCAGGTACGGTGTGTTGTAGCGAGGTATGGAGTCAAATGAAGAAAGAATAATTAGGTTGTAGGTAATAGCCAATGCAGAAATCCCTGCCAAGATCCTCTCACTACGATATGCAAGGTTCTTCCTTGTTTTGACCAAGAAGAAAACGCCGATAATGAACAATCCATACACCACCAGATACATTGCAGCACGTACATATTTATTTATGGTATTGCTATAGTCGTGCTCAATATACAAAGTTTTTGCGATCTCAATAATATTGCCATAGGCAAAATGACCAAGATTATTTTTTATCCTAGAAATACTCTCCTGTGTCACTGCTTTTGTGGATTCCGGATTTGTTGCTTTGCTCCAATATTCCAATCCAAGCTTGTTGTATTCATGTGAATAGAGAAATTCGTCAAATTCACCACCAGTCAGACTCCTCTTGAACCATTCGTATGTATATTTCGAAAGATCCTTGTATGACATCTCTGCTCTATCAGCACGAATATAATAAGACAGTCCCTGACGACCTTCTGTGATCGAGTAGTGACCAGTATAGTGATGCACAACGGCAACCCAACTAGATACAACCATGAGGAAAACGACACACATAAGAGCAATTTTGGACACTATTCGATATACACTTTTGTGAAAAAAGAGTAGATAACATCCTCCAAGGATAAAAATGAAGAATAAGAGTTGTACTCGCACGAGAGAAGTAAACCCAAAAATGAATCCGAGTAAAGCATAATAACGATGTGGTAGATCTTGTTCTGCAAGAACAATTTTCACACAAAAATAAAATATAAGACCAAGTAAAACTGCGAACAAAAGTTCAGATCCGACAGTGTGAGTATAGAGACCAAATGAAGGCAGAAGACCAATAAGAAAACCACCAAAATAACCAATCTTCTTATATCCAAATTTTGCAAAAATGAGAGATATTATTAACCCAAGTAAACCTAGAAGAAAAGATTGAACTATATATACAGCCGTATAATTGCCAATACCAAAAAGTACAAAAATCATAGCGAGAAACAATGGGTATCCTGGTTCACGAAGATTGGTAAAAGCAGCATCGGTGAATGTATACCCATGTCCAGATGCTAGACTCGTAGCATATCCAGCATAACTCGCTGCATCACTGGCAATATCTTGATAACGCAGACCAATAGCAAAATAGAAAAATGGTGCGATAACAATCAAAAAAAGGATAATATGGTGCCAACCAATCTTTTTTAGCGGTAGTGGCATCATGTTATTTGTTGCGATTGAATTTTAGAAATGTTGTTACGAGACCAATAGCGAAAATAAATGACATTCCTGCGACTGTGAAGAAAAATAAATTTGCAATCCAGATCGAGAGAGTAAGACCAATGAAGAGAGCACACAGACCCGCAATAGCGACTACTTCACTGAGTACGATGAATAACTTGAGTGGATTGTAAATAGTGATGGATTCGACAATGATCTGTAGTGCGCGCAGAGTATCTCGATAATAACGAACCTTAGAGAGACCAGTGCGCTTGTGGTACACGATCGGTACATAATGCACTGAGTATGAATTGAGCATGTATGCCAAGGTGATAGTTGTCGTGAATGAAAAACCAGAGGAAAGTGTGTGGAAAAATTTCATTGCTGTTTCTTTCTTGAAGATTCTGCAACCAGAATTGATATCAGGGATCTTACGACCAGTTGTAAACTCAGAGATCACACGAAAACAGACTCTAGCTGATCGCTTCACAAATGAACCTCGATACTGGACTCCCTGTCGAGCGCCGACCACCATATCAAATCCCCTTTCGTACTCTGCGATGAGTCCTGGAAGTACAGAGATAGGATACGATCCGTCAGCATCGATAATGATTATATTTTCATTACGTGCTACTGCAATACCACGTTTCAATGAGAAACCATAGCCGGAATTTTGTACATTCGAGAGCACCATGATGGAATTGCTCCTACCTTGAAGCTTAGCGAGCGTACCATCACTAGAACAATCATCAACTACTATGACCTCAATCTGGTCACGAAATGGGAGGTTTTGTATGTCGTGTAGAACTCCCTCGATAGCATTTACTTCATTGTATGCCGGGATGACAATCGAGTATTTTTGAGTGATTTTTCCACCGGAAGACGCTTGCATAGATGAAGCGTAGGCTATCATGCTATACTGCAAAAGTAAACGAATAACCTATGATTATCTTTAAATTACAAGGCGGTTTGGGAAATCAGCTTTTCCAGTATGCGTTGGCCAAAAATCTGGCTATGAGAACTGGAGCTACGGTCAAACTCGACACTTCTTGGTATAGGACACAGGATTTTCGTGTGTATGAATTGAAGCATTTGAACATATCTATAACGGATATTGCAACACCCGAAGAAGTAGCTTATTTCAAGAAATATCAGCC
>CAYTZE010000021.1:0-8507 GCA_964442415.1 uncultured Candidatus Saccharibacteria bacterium | reverse complement strand
CAAGGTAGTCGCAAAAGTATTAGGGATACTAGCAAATGCCAGACCAGCAGTCGTGGAATATTTACAAGTTGCCACCTCATCAGTCTTCACATCGAGGATTATATAAAGAGAGTTAGCTGGCAATATTCCCTTCGGATATCCATCACTTATAACTGGAACGACGACATCATTTGTTGGATTGGTCGGAGCTGTAAATGCAGAATACAGGGTCTGGATGTTCGCGGCAGTCAGAGTACGATTCCAGACTCTAACATCATCAATTTTTCCTTTTGTGTATACTCCACCTTGTTGTCCTATTCTAAATAATCCACCAGAATCCTCTATTCTCAAAGAACTCCATCTGGTTGATACTAGCTGCCCATCAACATACATACGAATCAAGGTACTGGTTCCAGTATCCGAAAAAGTTGATACGAGGTTATACCATTTATCAGGATAAAGAGAGGCTCCGGACCCGATCAAAGTAGTACCAGTTGCGTTGGTTATATTTGTATCGAACAACTGAAAATGAGTGGACTTAACTGTTCCTATTGACATGCCGTATGCAGGTAAACCAAAAGAATATTCCTTTCCAGTAAAAGGAGAATTATGATAATCGGCGTTAGTCAAATAACTAGTAGGCATGAACCATAAGGATAGTGTCGTGCTGGAATGTGTCATCCTCAACGAAGACGCATCAGCGACACTGACCCAATCATTGGTACCATCAAAAGACAACGCTCCACCATCAACACCACTTGTCCATGTTGGGCCGTTCGTCAATGTACCAGTATTTCCATTACCAGACGAATCGTTTGCCGAAGTGCCTGAACCATCATCAAACTTCCACCATGCATGCAGACCAGTCGTCAGATCATTGTCACATATTGTGGTAGTAAAGGTTTGATCTGATCCATACGAAATACCCTGTGTACTCAACGCATATGCCGCGACATGATATGAGGTGCCGCAAGAAAGAGATAAGAGCGTAGCTGTAAAAGAACTAGATCCGAAGTCCCCTGTAGACGTAGTTGTCGCACCATACCCTATCGTAGTGCCATAAGCAAAACCTCGCTCAGTTGCATTAATGTTTCCTGTCGATACAATGGTGCCGTTTGCGGTAGCCCCTGTTGTCGTTATAGACGATGCAGCTTGTGTAGTTACCGTAGGAGTAGAGATCGCAATAGTAGTTGTTGAAAGAATAGAGCCTGTACTTGTGCCAGCAGAATTCACAGCGTACGCTCTAAAATAGTAGAGAGTATTCGGATCAAGGTTGGACAGATCATGCGTGAATGCCCCAACCCCACCCTGAGGTCCTTCTGTGGTAGTTGCAATCACAATAGATAAATCAGCTGTTGTACCGTAAGCAAATCCGGACTGAGTGATACTGTCAACTCCAACCGCTGTTATCTGTCCATTCAATCTGAGAGTAGATGTTGCAACTGAAGAGGCTTCATTGGTTATGACTGTTGGAGGATTACTTGAGAACGACAAAATACTTCCATAGCCAGTACTAGTTGCATTCGTGGCATATGCTCGGAAATAGTAGGTAGTTCCTCCCGAAAGTCCGGACAGATTGGTGGTAAATGAACCTATACCGAAAGTTCCTGACTCTGTCGTCGTTGCTGTGTCTCCACCAGATAAACTGGCACGAGTTCCCCACGCGAAACCTCGCAATGTAGAGGATGCCTCATTTGCCATATCTATTGATCCGTTGAGCACTGCTGTAGTACCTGCTATAGAAGATGCTTCAGAAGTTGTTATAGTTGGTATAAATCCAGCACCGTAGAGTTGGGTCACATCGTTAGCAGAAAGTGCTCGGCTATACAAGCGAACATCATCCAGTTTGCCGTTAAATGGGTTCGAAAAGTCCGAACGTGCGCCAATTATACCTACCACTCCGAAAGTCGCTGATAGGGTTGGGCTTCCAGAGGTTACATCCTGTCCATCTAGATATATACGAAGATTATTACTAACATCGCGTGTAATGACTAAATGTTGCCATTTATTTGTCTTTATACTTGTGGTTATTGTAAAATCTCGATCACCAACACCGGTAGAACCATTTATCCTTTCAGTAACAGTCGAGGCGTTGTTAATATATAATTGATTATTAGCGCTACTTCCTCCCATTATTATCCCACCACTAGCAAGTGATAGACCTTTAGGATAAATCCAAAAGCTCCTTGTATATGCCCCTGAGATACTAATGGTAGATGGTAGCGTGACATAGCTATTTGTCCCATTAAAATTCAGTCCTTCGTATATCTGTCCAGGTATAGTACTTGTAGCAGAGTAAAAATTAGTTAGAGTACCTGTCCTACTACCACTAGATTTATCAGCTGTTGTGCTCGCGGTCCAATTTGTATCAGTAGAATCAAATGTCCAATGCCCCACTAACCCCGTCGTAATATCTGCCCTCGCTACACTGGCACCCCCCACCATCCCTAGAGCGAAGATAAGTACAAAAAAGGCACCAGAGATGCTGTGCCGTGTTTGTATTGGGCGGTAGTAGGTACTAACTGATGGTGAGTCAGTGTATGTTTCTCTGGAGGGTTTAGAGGTGGGTGTTACTCCTCTCTCTCTCTCTCTCTCGTTAATCGCATCATAAATATGTGGGTGAGTCATGGGATTACGGTACGGTATATATTATACCACGGGGGGTGGGATAGGGGGCAAATATATTAGCAACGGCTCATAACGCTATTCATTCCTTCACAAACTGAAATCGTGGGACCTTCTTGCCATCTACTTCTACTACCTCCTCAAACATAGTAGCTGGTCGAACCCACAATTTGGACTTCGGATTTTCATACAGTGACTCGTATACTACCATAGGCTCCAATGTCTCAGAGTGAGCTGCTACTCCAATCACCCTATACAACGTTCCTTTCTTAGAATGTTTGTAGATACCTAATCTGATCATTGAGTTAAAATTCTGAGCCACCTCCCAGGCTTGAACTGGGGACCTTCGCTTTACAAAAGCGTTGCTCTACCAACTGAGCTAAGGTGGCGTAACGAGACAAACTTTATCAAGTTTATTACTTCTCTGCAATACGTCGGAGATAGAATGATGCACCATGATCTCGGACCTCACCACGGCCTC
Organism: uncultured Candidatus Saccharibacteria bacterium; assembly: GCA_964442415.1. Taxonomy (GTDB): domain Bacteria; phylum Patescibacteriota; class Minisyncoccia; order Phycocordibacterales; family PALSA-1337; genus C7867-002. Next base: position 5,422 of record CAYTZE010000021.1, on the reverse strand, counting down.
GGACTGCGTCGAGCATCTTCTTGCCCTGTGGGTGTTCGAGGGCACGTGCCTTCATCTCTACATAGACCTTACGGATACGCACCAATACATGGAATGCTATCCAATGACCAAGCGCGATAAACGTATGCTTGTTTATATAAGACAAGAACGTACCAACTGTATGGAATATAACATGGAAGAAATCATCAGTAACTCTGCCGAGACGGGAAACAATGCTCGGTTGACCACTCTTTTCTTCGTGCCTCTTCAAAAGCACCATGACAAGCATAGTGGCGAGAGAAGAATAAAATATGGATATTATGATGAGCATGTAATGTTGGTGAGTGATCGAAAGTGAAGCCTTCCTCTAACATTCACTCTATACACTAGCTTTCTAACACCTTGAAGCGCTGAAATCGAACGACTGCTGTCTTCTCTCCAAATTTCTGAACGGCTGCGTCAACCAAAGCCTGGATAGTCATCTCTGGATTCTTGATAAATGGCTGATTCATGAGAACCATTTCTGAAAAGTATGTATCGAGCTTGCCTTGAAGTATCTTGTCTCTCATAGCAGCAGGCTTATCTTTGACTTCTGCCTCGAAGACTTCACGTGCTAACTTCAGATCAGACTCCTTTATGTCCTCCTTTCGCAGGAATTTTGGGTTGGTTGCAGTCACGTGCATAGCAATATCACGAGCAAGAGCTTTGAAATCGTCATTGTTAGAAACGAAGTCAGTCTCACAGTCTAGCTCCACTATAGCACCTACATTACCAGTAGCGTGAATATAAGCCTGGACAGTGCCTGAACCAAAAGTACGATCACCCTTCTTGGCTGCTAGCTCACCACTCTTCTTGCGAAGAATAACTAGAGCCTTATCCATATCACCACCAGCCTCCTCTAGCGCCTTCTTGCACTGCATAACAGATATACCTGTCTGATCGCGAAGCTGTTTTACTTGATCTGTAGTTATATTTGACATATGTTTTTCTGATGGGATATTAGTAGCTAAGTGTGGTTTCGTTGATTGATCCTGTCTACCCACCACACTTTCCTCCGATGATATACCAGGATCTTTTTTCTTTTTGGATTTACTGAGTGCGAATGGACTAAGCATGATATATTCGTTCCGAAATTTATATAGGTATATTTATTCCAAAATGATACTTGTCTATATTAAACTTTTTTACCATCTTCATATGCTCTCACAACCTCATCCAAGAAGAATTTGATGCTAGACTTGGATGCATCATTGCCGACAACTGGGTACTGAACCTCATTTATATTACAATCAGAACCAGCGAGGGCTATCACAGGTATACCCATATCAGAAGCCTCTTTTACTGCGTTCCTTTCACGACGAGGATCGATGATGAAGAGAGCATCTGGCATCTTCTTCAATGATACTATGCCGTAGAACATTTTCTCAAGTGAAACGATCTCTTTGTCTATGAGCATACGCTCACGCTTGGTATATTTTGCGAGCTCGCCCTTCTCACGATCTGAGACGAGCTTCTCATAGCGATCGATACGCTTCCTAACTTGGCCGAAGTTCGAGAGAGTACCACCTATCCAGCGTCCATCAACATATGGCATATTGAGTGACATACCAGCGTTCTTCACGGCTATAGAAGCCTCCTTTTTGCCCCCAACGATAAGGATAGTTTTGCCTTCTTTGGCTAGAGCACTCACGATAGCGAGTGCAGAAGCGAGACTTAGAGAGGTCTTCTCTAGATCGAAGATATCAGTGCTATTCTTGGTACCGAAAATGAACGGGGTCACAGTAGGATGCCTGCGTGATCGTCCTAGTCCAAAGTGTGCTCCAGCTGAGAACATACTTTCGATGCCCTTCTTGTCGAGTGTTTTGGCGGTAGTTTTGGTTTCCATATGGATATTCAACTTATCAGAATAAGGGTCGATAGTCAATTTTAGTACTCTCTCATCGCTACCTGGGCATCTATTTTCTTTAGAAGATCGAGCACCACTGATACGACGATAAGGAGCGCAGTTCCACCTATTGCGAGAGATTTGTTGGCAGTGAATGTCTGCATAGCGAGTGGAAGTACTGCTATAAGACCTAAGAAGATAGCACCGACCAAAGTGATCCTCGTTACAATAGATGCCAGGTAGTCACGTGTATGATCGCCAGGACGAACACCAGGTATGAATGCGCCTGAGCGTTGCAAATTTTCTGAAATGAGCTTCGGATCGAATGTCACTGCAGTGTAGAAATAAGTAAATGCAACAACTAGGACAAAGTAGAAACCTCCATATACCAGTGGATAGTTGAAGAATACAGTAAATGATGTTGCGTAACTAGCTATGGTCGCATTTGAGACATGTGATAGGAAGTTCGAGATAATCTGTGGGAAGAGTAGGATAGATAGTGCAAAAATGATCGGTATAACGCCAGCCTGATTGAGGCGAAGTGGTAGGTAGGTAGACGCGCCACCATAGACTTTGTTGCCACGAACCTGTTTGGCATAAGTCACTGGAACAGAACGCTCTGCTTCGGTGATGAAAACAACACCTGCGATGACTACGAGACCGATGATGACTGCAGCGGCATATAGTGGGATATTGGCACTATCATAACTTGCTATAAATTGTGTTGTGTCATTGGGTAGACGAGAAACGATACCTGCAAAAATAAGGAGTGAGACACCATTGCCTATACCGAACTCTGAAATAAGCTCCCCTATCCACATGAGCAGAGTCGAACCAGCTACGATAACCACCACATTTACGATAAATGAAAATGTTCCTAGGTGTGGTAGAACATTTTGTGACTGGAGCAATGATATAAATCCGACAGCTGAGAGTGCTGCGAGTGGTATCGAGATAAAGCGTGAGTAATTCGAGAGCTTCAGACGTCCTGCCTCACCCTCGTCATGCATGAGAGCCTTCCACTTTGGGAACATCATCGTGAGGAGCTGGATGACGATAGTTGCTGTAATGAATGGGCCGACTCCAAGCATCATGATAGATAGATTGGAGAGTCCTCCACCAGAAAAAATGTTCAAAAATCCGAAAAATTGACTAGAATTCAAGAGTTGCTGGAGATTTGCAATATTGACACCTGGGATCGGAATAGTAGCCAGGAGACGAAATACAACTAGGGCAAGAACTGTAAATCCAACCCTCTTACGAAGTATTGGATCCTTGAGCGCTATTGCAATTTTGTCCCAGAAGTTTTTCATATTATTGATTTTCTATTGTTTGACATTATACCCTGGATTCCCATCTTGGCGGGAATGACACAATAATGCTACTTTTTCTTCTCAACTTTTGGTTTTGATTCCTTAACTTCTTTGACTTTCTTCTCAGCTTTTATCTTGGGTTCTTTCACTTCTTTTTCCTTCTTTACTTCCTTACTTTTTTCTGTTTTTGGAGGAGCAGTATTCACATCAGATGGAGACGAAGGACCCTTTTGCTTCTTGACAACACGTGAAGACAGAGCAGTGACCGTACCGCCTGCCTTCTCAATCTTCTCTTTTGCTGATTCTGAGATAGCACATCCCGAAACCTTGAGAGCCTTGGTAATCTCACCATCGCCCAAGATCTTCACTGCTGGAATATTTCCTGACCAAGTAGAAACGAGACCCTTCTCGACCAAAATGGTTGGAGTGATGGCTTCATTGGCTGAAAATGCTCCTTCGATAGCTGCAAGATTGACTACGACTGCACGCTCAGTGACTGGCTTGTTTTGATTGACACCACGACCTCGCAATTTTGGTAGTCTCTTGATGATGTCACGCCACTCTGGACGTCGCTTGTTACCTGCGCGAGCTGACTGACCCTTGCCTCCACGACCTGATGTCTTGCCACGTTTGCCACCACGAGCAACGATAGTGCGCTTCATGTTTGGATTATTGCGTTGTACGTTGTGGAATTGCATGTTATTTTGACTGTTTATTCGTGAGTGTTGCCCTAGATACCTTGCTCAATTTGCGAAGTGCCTCAATAGTAACCTTGGCATTATTCAAACGATTTTTGCTACCTGAAATAAACTTGGCACAAACATCACGTATGCCAGCCAACTCGATGACTGCACGAGCTGAACTACCAGCGACTATACCACTACCACGAGCTGGGAATATCATGACGCGAGCACTGGCATATTTGGCCTCAACAGCATGAGGTATAGTCATCTGCGGTGAAAGTGGTATCTTGATGAGATTCTTCCTAGCCTCACGAGTAGCTTTTTCTACAGCAGAAGCTGTATCTATACTCTTGCCTAGACCTACACCGACACGTCCCTTCCTATCACCAGCAACTACTGCAACACTGAAATTCATACGACGACCTCCAGACGTCACACGAGTAACACGACGAATGTCTATTATCTTGGAATCAAACTCTGGCTTGACTCGTTCTCGTGGCTCACCACGACCCCCGCCTCTCTGACTACTACGATTTTGTGGACCACTACCACTACCACGTCGAGCTGGCTCACCACGCATCTTCCTGCCTGGAGTTATCTTGTTCGCAACGACTGACCCATCGTCAATAGGAACAACTGCAGCTATATCTATACCAGTCGATGGTATCTTCACGTCAGTTGCATCAGTATTGATTTTTATGTCTGTATCTTTCATATGATTATTGTCGCTAGAATTCGAGTCCGCCTTCACGTGCAGCATCAGCTACGATCTTCACCTTACCAGTGTAGATGTATCCTCCGCGATCGAAGACTACCTTGGTAATCTTGGCTGCTTTGGCCTTCTTGGCGATCTCAACACCAACCTCCTTGGCACGATCGACAGGAGTCTTGGCTTTGGAAACACTAGAATCAACTGCAGCAAGCGTATATCCTTTTGTATCGTCAATAACTTGAGCGTAGATATACTTGTGTGACTTGAAAATAGCCAAACGAGGACGTTCTGCAGTACCAGAAATCTTGGCACGGATGCGTGCTTTGCGTCTGGCGAATATAGTTTGTTTTTTCTGTAATGTGTTCATGTGTTTTTCTTGCTTCTATGCTTTGTTTTATGCCGCCTTCTTGCCTTGCTTCCTGCGGATGACTTCGTCACTATAGCGGATACCCTTGCCTAGATACGGCTCTGGCTTCTTGGTGCTACGAACAACAGCAGCGAACTGACCGACCTTCTCGCAATCCATGCCAGATACCGTAATAGTATTCTTTTCGGAAGTTACCTTGAGATCAGCTGGTATTGCGATGGTAACAGGATGTGAAAATCCAACAGCAAGGACTAGATTGGTGCCTTTTATGTCTGCTTTGAAACCGATACCTTCAACAATGAGCTTCTTCTCATAAAGCTTATTGACGCCAACAATCATGTTCTTGATATGTGAGGCGTATGTACCCCCGAGTGCACGCGCCTGAAGAGTAGTATTGTTTGGAACCAGAGTAATACCAGCTGGATCAATAGTAACACTGATATATGGTCTGATGGTCTTGGAAAGACTGCCTAGAGGACCCTT
>CAYTZE010000020.1:0-8513 GCA_964442415.1 uncultured Candidatus Saccharibacteria bacterium | reverse complement strand
ATGTGAGTGGTTTTGCTGATCCGATGGTGGAGTGCAAGAAGTGCAAACTATTTGACCGCGCAGATGTTTTAGTTGCCAGAGAAAAGTCTGGAGAAGCAGTTATATTGCCAATTGATCCAGATAAACAAAAAGAGATTCTGGATTCTATGAAAATAAAGTGTCCCAAAGGCGGTGTCCATGAGTGGGCACTTCCTAGGCAATTCAACATGATGTTCAAGACACAGGTCGGTGCCAATCAAGACTCCGCATCCATTTCATATCTTCGTCCAGAAACCGCCCAAGGTATGTTTGTCAATTTCAAAAATGTTCTTGATACCGAACATCCAAAGTTACCATTTGGCTTGGCTCAAATTGGAAAAGCTTTCAGGAATGAGATCGCACCGCGAGATTTCCTCTTCCGTTCGCGTGAGTTCGAGCAGATGGAGATAGAGTATTTCGTCAATCCAAAGGAGTGGGAGAAGGCTTTCGAACATTTTCAGAAAGAAGTACATGCATTCATCGCTGATGTTGGTCTCGACGAGTCCAAAGTGCATGAATTGGAAGTGGCAGATGGTGATCGTGCACACTATTCCAAGCGTACTATAGATTTCGAATTTGATTTTCCTTTTGGCAGAAAGGAGCTCTATGGTCTCGCATATCGTACAGATTTTGATCTGAAGCAACACTCAGAGTTCAGTAAAGTAGATTTGTCGTACTACGATGAGGAAACCAAGGAGCGATTTATCCCACATTGTATTGAGCCATCATTTGGTCTCGATCGGACAGTCTTGGCAGTCCTCACTGATGCATATAGGGAAGATGAGATGGGTGCCGAAGGTGAAGAGAAAGAGAGGCGCATTTACCTGAAGTTATCGCCATCAGTCGCACCATTCAAGATAGCGGTTTTCCCATTACTGCGTAACAAACCAGCACTTACCGAGAAGGCTGAAGAAATATTTAAGTTACTCAAAAAAGAGTTCGGAGCCGTGAAGTTTGATGACAACGGTAATATCGGCAAGCGTTATCGCCGTCAAGATGAGATCGGTACGCCGTTTTGTGTGACTATTGATTTTGACACTGTTGAGAAGGGAGTTGGCGTGACGGTAAGAGATAGAGATACAGGCAAGCAGGAGCGCATTACAGAAGGTGAATTGATCGCTTATCTCAAAGGCAAGATGTAGTTTAAATCCCCCGCCTCGCTTAACTCGGCACCCCCTTTTTAAAGGGGGATTCTTGCTACTAAGTTTAGTTTTGGAATAGAATAGTTCTCATATGATAGTGGAATACAATCAAAAGTTAAAAGAAAGATCGCGTAGTCTACGTAACTTTGGTACACGTTCTGAAGTGTTGCTTTGGAATGAAATTAAAGCAGAAAAGCTTGGATGTCAATTTCTACGACAGAAACCGATCGGTAATTACATTGTTGATTTTTATTGTACCAAACTCAAGTTAATCATTGAGATAGATGGATCAAGCCACGATAACAAAGTTGAATATGACAAATTCCGTGATGAATATTTTACTTATAAATCATTGAACATGATTAAGTTTAATGATTTAGATGTTAAAAATAATCTAGATGCTGTTCTAAATAGTATTAAAACCGAAATATTTAGATTGAAAAATCCCCCTTTTTAAAGGGGGTGCCCGTAGGGTGGGGGATTTTTGCTATCCATGTTACAGTACTCGCATGAAATTCAACAAAACCATCCTCCCCAATGGTCTCAGGGTCATAACCATCCCCATGCCCGACAATCCATCGGTAACCGTACTCGTCATGGTTGAAGCTGGCTCAAAATATGAGACCAAGGAGATAAGTGGCATCTCACACTTCCTCGAGCACATGGTGTTCAAGGGTACGACAAAGAGACCAAAGGCCAGCGATATTTCTCGTGAGCTTGATTCTATCGGTGCCAATTACAACGCCTTCACTTCACAAGAGTTTACCGGTTTCTATGCCAAGGCAGCTTCAAAGCATACTGACAAAATACTCGACATCGTTTCTGACATGTACGTCGATCCTCTCCTTGATGGCGCTGAAATGGAAAAGGAGAAGGGTGTGATCGTCGAGGAGATCCGCATGTATCAAGATATGCCACAAGCGCGCGTTCAGGATTTATTTACTCAGACTCTTTATGGCGATCAACCAGCTGGCTGGAATGTGGCTGGGTCAGAAAAAACCGTCAGATCTTTCAATAAGGAGCAATTTGTAAATTATCGTGCAAATCATTACGTAGCTAGTGCCACGACTGTGATTGTCGCAGGTTCGATAGATGAGAAGAAATGTCTCACTGATGTCGAGAAAGCATTTGCTAAAGTATTAACCAATGAGAAGAAAGGGAAGTTGGCGGTTGTTGAATCACAGAAATTTCCCGTGATAAAAACAGAATTCAAAGAAACTGATCAGACACATCTTGTGATTGGTGTGAGAACCTTTAATGTAACTGACTCAAGAATTCCGGCTATGCATATACTCTCAACAATTCTCGGGAAGGGCATGAGTTCTAGACTATTCGTTCGAATGCGTGATGATCTCGGTATTTGTTACTACGTAAGGACAAGTAATGATTCCTCGACTGATCATGGTAATCTTTCCATTTCTGCTGGTGTAGACAATAGTCGTGTTGAGGAGGCTATCAAAGAGATCTTGATTCAATGCAAAAAGTTGAAAGACGAAGTGGTTCCTGAAGCAGAAATGAAAAAAGCAAAAGATTACCTTGCAGGTACTACAATGTTGGAGTTAGAAACATCAGAGGCGCGCGCAGAGTATGCTGGTTTCCAAGAAGTATTGAAGCACAAACTCGATCTGCCCGACGAAGTTATCGCCAAAATCAACAAAGTTACAGCTGACGATGTCCAAAAGTTAGCGCAAGAAATATTCGTCGACACAGGATTGAATATGGCGATCGTAGGGAAGTTCAAGGATGGCGATACATTCAAGGGATATTTCAAGTTTTAGTGTGCCAATCGGTGTGGGAATAAATTTTGAGGGTCGTGTCGGACTTGAGGTACCATGAGGGTGGGAAAATAGATTTAGAAGGACGCTTCGGACCGAGCGCAGGCGAATCAGCAGATTCGTGCATCTTGGCCAGTTTTTCAGAATAAATCGCTCCGCAAAAATAGATAAATTGTAACGACACATTTCTTGCTTCGCTATATTCGTAAGCCTGGATCCCTGCCTTCGCAGGGATGACACATATTACCGCAGGGCCTTTAGTTAACCTTGTGGGGTGACACATACTACATTTCCATGTAAACTAAATTCACATGTCATCCAAGCCTTTCTACATAACGACCACACTCCCATACGTGAACGCCGAACCTCATATCGGCTTCGCCATGGAGGTTATTCGTGCTGACATCATTGCCAGAGCCAAAAAGCTTGCCGGACATGAGGTATTTTTCAATACTGGTACTGACGAGCACGGCACGAAAGTCTATCGAAAAGCTCAAGATATGCACGTGGAGCCTCAGAAATATGTCGATGGATTGGCTCAAAAATACAAAGATCTTTTGAAGGAGTTGGGTATCATGCCTGAGGTAAACTTCATCCGTACTACTGATACTCATCACAAGATGGCGGCGCAGAAATTCTGGGAGACAGTTGAGAAGAATGGTCATATATACAAGAAGAACTATTCGGTCAAGTATTGTGTCGGGTGTGAGCTCGAGAAGACCGAGTCAGAGTTGGTCAATGGCAAGTGCCCACTACATCCAGCTATGGAGCTCGAGATCATCCAAGAAGAAAATTATTTCTTTCGTTTCAGTACATTCAAGGAAAGACTGCTAGAACTTTATACCAGTAATCCCACTTTAGTTGTTCCAGATTTCCGCTTCAATGAGATCAAGGCCTTCGTCGAACGTGGACTCGAGGATTTCAGTATTTCGCGTCTCGCTACCAAGATGCCCTGGGGAGTGCCAGTGCCTGGTGATCCTACACAGGTGATGTACGTTTGGTTCGATGCACTCGTCGACTATATCTCAGCTATCGGCTGGCCTGATGATGAGGTAGGTGGCAAGAAGGAGAAAGGAGCCTTCGACAAGTGGTGGGTACAGACTGGTGGTGTCGTGCAGTATTGTGGCAAGGACAATCTCCGTCAGCAGTCTGCGATGTGGCAAGCCATGCTCATGGCTGCTGGACTTCCGCCATCGAAGACTATCGTGATCAATGGCTTCATCACTGGTGAGGGAGGTCTCAAGATGTCCAAGTCACTCGGCAATACCGTCGACCCTCTCGATATCGTGAAGGAGTACGGTACTGATGCGCTGCGCTACTATGTTGCTCGTGAGCTCTCGACGTTCGAAGATAGTCCTTTTACGGCAGAAAAGTTCAAGGAAGGTTTCAATGCACATCTTGCAAATGGTATCGGCAATCTCACTAGTCGCATCCTCAAAATGGCAGAGACGAATAGTGTGTGGATTGAGTCGAGAAAAAATCCTGTTGATTGGCAGGAAGTCGAGAAGGAGCTGGCTGGATTTGAAATACATTCATATTGCAATAAGATTTGGGAACGTATCCAGAAAACAGATACATATATCGCTGAGAATCAGCCATTCAAAGTTATTAAGACAAATAAGGAGAAGGGTACAGAAGATATCAAATTTATTTTAGGAGAATTGTGGACTATAGCACACCTACTAACACCAATACTTCCAACTACTGCAGAAAATATCAAGCAACTCATTATAGCCCAAAAGACCCCAGCTCAACCTTTGTTTATGAGGAAATAAAAACTTCCAACTCGGGATGAGTTGGAAGTGAGTTCAGTTTACCTCTTCTGATTCACAACAGAGTTTTTCGATGTCGTATTCATCGCAACTTGTATAGTTTAGTGAGTATACCAAACAAGTTTCACTCAAGATGTAGAGTGCTTCGGCTCCAATCTCGATATCCCACAATTCTTGCTATTCTGGGTCATAGAAATTGTATTTTGAACCATATTGCTCATACCAAGCCTGACGATTTTCGCGTGCAGTTTTCCAGTTATCCAGAAGTTCCTTGCGCAGTTTCTCCTCCCGAATGGAGTATCTGATCAATGTATTGATCCCTATACCGATGAGTGGAGCTGACAAAAGTAATATTATCGTCATAAACGATACGAGATGCATGTCCATGTATTCCTTTCTAGTATGCAACAACTGCATACTTTCTGTGTATAAGTTACAATGTTAGGTATTATCATGTCAAATAATCTCAAATACATAGACATCCATGGTCACGTGAACTTTCCTGACTATGACACAGATCGGGCAGAAGTTATTGCGCGCGCCAAGGATTCGGGTGTGGGAATGATTACTATCGGAACTGACATCGCCTCTTCGAAGAAAGCTATCGAGCTTGCAGAAGACAATGAAAACATGTGGGCGATCGTGGGTATTCATCCGACAGATGCACATACTTTGGTCGGTGATGACAATTTAAAAGTTCTTGCAAAATTGGCGGCACATCCCAAGGTTGTAGCAATAGGAGAGTGCGGTCTTGATTATTTTCATGGTAAAGCTGAAGATATGGCCAAACAGAGAGAAATATTCTTGTGGCATATTGAGCTGGCCAATACATTGAAGAAACCTTTGATGCTCCATGTGAGGAATGCAAAGGTGAACAAAGATGTAGGTGCTTCATCTGGAGCAGGGGAATTGGCTGGTAACGCTTACCAAGAGGTCATTACAATTCTCAAGGAAAAATCAAAAGTCCGTGCAAACTTTCATTTCTTTGCAGGAAGTATCGAGGATGCCAGAGACATTATAGCTATGGGCAATACCATCTCTTTTACAGGTGTTCTAACATTTGCTTTTAACTACAATGATATTGTGAGAGAAATGCCTCTCGAAAATATAATGTCAGAAACAGATTGCCCATTTGTAGCACCGGTTCCTTACAGGGGAAAGAGAAATGAACCGAGTTATGTGATCGAAACAGTGAAGAAGATTGCTGAAATAAGGAAAGAGGACGTGAATGTGGTGGCAAAGCAGTTACTGGTGAATGCACAGAAGTTTTTTGGTTTGACCAAGGTTGAACCTATGTCATGATCGAGATTCTGTATTGGACAAACTTCATCTTTTCTTCATGTCTACATGTTACTGTCAGGATACTCCTTTTACATGTGTTGTAGACCTGCACAACAACGCAATACTCTTGCATAAGGACGATATTCATGGTAATCTCGAAACATATTAACATAACGCAGTACGTCCCTTTTCGAAGGGTCTCGGAAGGATGTTCCATACGAGTCACAGACTGCACAAAAACATATGAAAGAAGATACACATGATGACCTATCAATTTATGAGATAGGATATCTTATCAGTTCATCGGTACCTGAAGAGAAGGTTCCGTCTGAGGAGGGCAACATAAAGAAAGTTATTACTGACGCAGGATCATCTATCATCTCTGAGGAGGCTCCGCACCGCCAGCAACTTGCATACACAATGCGCAAGAAGACTGTATCTGGTGAGTATGAAAACCACGATGTCGCATACTTTGGATGGATCAAATTCGAACTTGGTTCTGACAAGGTCGAGGCCGTAAAAAAATCCATTGAGCTTGTTCCATCGGTTTTGCGTATGATATTGATAACTACAGTCCGTGAGAATACCTACCTCGGAAAGCGTGCTCCAGTAGTCGCTAATGAATCATCAATTGCAGGAGCCACGATGATATCTGTGGATGATAAGAAAGATGTCATCATGCCAGCAACCATAGAGGAGATGGACAAGAGTATTGAAAACATGATCAAGGAGGTATAATTATCAAAGGCATAATGCCTCTAATCCTTAACTAGCATGTATCTCAACAAAGCACTAATTATCGGTAACATGGTCCGTGATCCAGAGCTCAAAGCACTGCCATCAGGAACAAAAGTATGCAGTTTTTCTGTCGCAACGAATCGCTCATTCAAAGACAAGGAAGGCGTCAAGCAAGACACCAAAGAATTCCACAATATTACAGCTTTCGGCCGTACAGGGGAGCTTGTGGCTCAATATATGAAGAAAGGCTCACAAGTCTACGTCGAAGGACGTCTTCAGACTCGTTCATGGGATGGAAAAGATGGTGAGAAGAAGTACCGCACCGAAATCATCGCTGATACAGTACAGTTCGGCAATAGGCCATCTGGTGCAGGAGCACAGAGTGCTACATCTGTAGGATCGAGTACTGCGAAGACTGATGAAGCTTCAGATGCGCCAGCTGACAAGATAGATTATCCGAGTGAAGAGATCAATCCAGACGATATACCTTTCTAAAGTTCAGAATACTATAAGTAAAGATTAATCAATATATCAAATTATCATGAATTCGAATAAACAATGTTATTTTAGCCAGCATAATATCAAGCATATCGACTACAAGGATACCGAGGTTATCAAGAAGTTCCTCAATCCTCACGGTCGACTACTTTCACGTCGACGCACAGGTGTCGCCGCCAAGTACCAGCGCCAGCTCGCGAATGCAGTCAAGCGCGCACGCTTCATGGGTTTGCTCCCATACGTTGCGAGTTAGTATCTAGAAACCTGCGGAGTACAAGTACTCTGGAGACACGAAAATCCCCTGCAGGGGATTTTCTAGTCCTCGATAATTTCTTGCTAGAAATTATCTGCGGATGTCTCCGTCGTACTGTACTCCGCAGGTTTCTTAAATGTATCTGTCAACTCCTTGCTACGGATGTGACAAACCCATTTATTTACCTACACGCTCCCTATACTCACCAGTCTCTGTATTGATACGAATGACATCTCCTTCGTTGACGAACAGGGGAGCGTTGATGGTGGCGCCAGTTTCGAGAGTAATGATTTTGCTACCACCTGTCGCAGTATCGCCCTTGATGCCTGGAGGAGCTTCGGTGACACGGAGGTCAGCTGTGATCGGCATCCTGAATCCCATCGGTTGCTCGCGGAAGAGGAATTGCTCGACGATGGTGTTCGGCTTGAGGAACTTGGCCTGTGGGCCAGCTTGATCTTCGGTTACCTTGAAACGCTTTGATGGATCTTCAGCCTCGCAGAACCACCATTCGCCACGGCTGTTGTAGAGATACTTCACTTCGCGACTGTCAATCTCGGCTTCCTCGACCTTCTCAGAAACATGGAAAGAGTACTCCATAACCTTGCCAGTCATGAGGTTTTTGAGCTTGGTGGCATTGACCGGCTTCCTCTGTTGTTTGCGGAAGACGTGCGCAGAGATAACTTCGTATGGAGCACCATCGAGCACGATGTACTTTTTCTCGGTTACTTCACTATATTCGAGGAGTGCCATATTTTTTGTCATTCCCGCGCAGGCGGGAATCCAGTGTTAAATTGAATAATTGAACGATTCAGGCAGTTTATAGGTTTTTGGCCAAAAAAGCAAAATAATTATTTTTTTGTTAATATATTCAGTATGAAAGTACTATTTGTATGTCGTGGAAATGTGGGAAGAAGTCAGATGGGTGCTGCTATCTTGAAACAGATGTATCCAGAACATGAAGTTATTTCTGCGGGTACTAAAGTCATAGATAAAGAAGGGAACTCTAAACATGGACAACTACTGAAAGATCTTCCTG
>CAYTZE010000019.1:0-8610 GCA_964442415.1 uncultured Candidatus Saccharibacteria bacterium | reverse complement strand
ATAGTAGGAATAGTTGAAGGGGAAATTGCATCCTACTATAGGGAGATTTCAACTAGAACATCAAAAAGATTTTTACTTAAAAATATTTCCGACAGGATTCCTTGTCATATAACTTTAAAGTATCCATTCGAAACAAATGAGAGTGACATACCCAAGATTGAAGATAGGATTAAAAAGATTGCGGCCTCTAAGAGCCATTTCGATTTTTCTGTTACCAATTTTGACGAATTCGAACAAAAGACTATTTTCCTTTCATTGGACGAAGATAAGAAATTCGTGGAATATTTGAGGACTTGTATTTATGATTTGGGAGATTTCGATGAGGACAGAAAATTTAGTCTTGCCAATTATCATCCACACATTTCAGTCGTTCGTTATTTGACTTCAGAAAACTTTTCAAGCGTATGGAAGTGGGTGATGAGTCTTGGTCTACCTAAACTCGCTGGAGTTTTTGATAACATCTCTCTCCTTGTAGAAGAGAATGGTATTTGGAAAATAAAGAAGATTTTTAGATTCAGAAGCTAGTTTTTATTCGCGCTCAAGTTGCGTCGCCGCGCTACAATAAAACTACTTAATTCCGTTAATCTGGGCTTGACCGACTATGGTTCTAGCTCGAGACAATCAGCAAATAAGAATGTCGCTCAAGACGCGTCAGTACAGTAGATTTAAATGTTTGCGTAGAGCAGGTTTCGGATTAGTTCGTGTGGTATATTTGTTGTATGAAAAAGGGTGAAGATTACACAGGGGTAGCAGTTGTATATTTCTGTCATGATGGAAATGGTAATTTCCTTTTAAATAAGAGAAGCACAAAATGCAGAGATGAACACGGTACTTGGGATCCTGGTGGTGGAGGTATTGAATTTGGCGATACGGTAGAAAACTCTCTTAGAAAAGAAATTAAAGAAGAATATTGCACTGATGTTCTTCAATGTGAGTTCCTGGGTTTTAGAGATGTTCATCGTGAACACAATGGAAAGAAAACTCATTGGATAGCTTTGGATTATAAAGTTCTTGTTGACCGAAACAAGGTTGGCAATGGTGAGCCTCATAAGTTTGATGCTGTCGAGTGGTTTACTCTGGACAATCTTCCAGAGCCACTGCATTCACAGTTTCCGAATTTTCTGAGGTTGTACAGATCTAGGTTATGAATTTTTGTATAAATGCAGAGTTGAATATCCAAACAATCCTCTCAAAACCACAATCACGCACCAGATTTTGCTATAATACCAATCATGAAAACAACAATCCACAAAGAAATATTCATCAATGCTCTGCGCGAGAAGGTCTGGGATACGATGCTGGGGGACGCCACATATCGAAAGTGGACAGCTTCATTCAACCCCGGATCATATTACAAGGGGGATTGGAGTCAGGGATCGAAAATCCTTTTTCTTGGACCGAATCCAGATAGTGGGTCAGAGGGCGGGATGGTCAGTCACATAAAGGAGAGTCGTCTCCACGAGTTTGTCTCGATAGAGCATCTCGGGATGATCATGAACGGGGTTGAGGATCTGGAGAGTGATATGGTAAAGGAGTGGAAAGGATGTTTGGAAAACTATACATTCACAGAGAAGGATAATGGCACGAAACTCATCATCGATGTTGATATTTTGGAGACTGAGGCAGAAAATATGGCGGGCATGTGGGATAAGGCCTTGATTGTTCTCAAGAACTTGGCGGAAAAATAGGGGCGGGCTTCTTTGCCACACTGGATAATATAGATGTGAGTGCAAAGATTGAGGTAATGAAAAAGGCTCCTTAGGCAGCAAGCCGTTCGGAACCTCTTTCGTCGTATCTACATATTAGCATAGAGGTTCTCGAGAAGTCAGTGAAATTGGCAAACATAGAACTTATTAGGATAGAATATCCAGGACTCAAGCAAAATAAGCTATAATACCCCCATGCTCAAAGCAAACCTCTACGCCACCCCATTTTCAAAAGTATACCCCTACTATATCGCCAAGGCGGAGAGGAAGGGTCGCACCAAGGATGAAGTCGACGAGCTCATACGCTGGTTGACGGGCTATACGCAGAAGCAGTTTGAGAAACAACTCGAGAAGGGCACTGACTTCGAGACATTCTATCTGAAAGCTCCCAAACCGAATCCCAAGAGGAAGCTCATCAAGGGCATGATTTGTGGTGTCAGGATAGAAGAGATCAAGGACAGAGTCATGCGGGAGTTGCGCTATCTGGACAAACTGATCGATGAACTCGCGAAGGGGAAGGAGGTGGCGAAGATCAAGAGGTAGACTTGTGATATCATATAAGTATGCTCGTAGTTAAGGCATCAGCTAAATCTAGTAGAATAAATGGACTCGGCCTTTTTGCTGATGAGAAAATTGCAAAGGGAACAATTATATGGAAATACGATTCAAGATTTGATATAGGTTTTACCCAGGATGAAGTGTCTGAAATGACTGACTCGCAAAAAGAACTTATTAGCAGATACGCGTATCTTTCAATAAAGCAAGATAAGTACATTCTTTCATTTGATGATAGTAGATTTACAAATCATTCTTCAGTCAATCCAAATGAGGATGTTATAGAAATTCCTGGAGATATTGAAACAGCAGGTGTGGCAAATAGAGACATAGACAAAGGAGAGGAAATACTAGTTAATTACAGATTATTTGATGCGCATGATGTTGATAGTCAAGAAGAATATCTAAAGAATTAAAACCCCAACTCCTTCCTTCACAGCCCTTAATCTATAGTAAACATACATGTACTTCAAATCAAAACAAATCTCACTGATAACCTTGGGTTTAACAGCTATTGTTTCTTCTAGGACATTATTCGCATTATTCGATGATCCTGAAGGTCCGAATTTGCTAGTAGTCACTGTAGCGGCACTTATCATCTATCTTCCAACGTGGGCGTTGTATTCGTTCATTCCTACTACAAAGTTGCCACTTATTGGCCTAAAGAGACTGTTGTGTGCGATACTTGTTCAGGTACTTTTGGTTGTAGTGTTTTACTTTTGCTTGAGGTAAGGTTTCATTTTGGATAAATATTTATAAACAAACAATTTATGAGCAAAACATTAGCCTCAACATCTATCTCTGTGAGATAATGTGATCTTCACATGCTTCCACTCTTTTACAAACTACCGCACAATATTTCCAGACTTTTCCACGGGCGCAACCTTGTTTGGTTCATTGTGGCCATGACATTGTCCACTATCATCGTATACTCTGGATTCGATTGGTTGTACTTCAGCACGATGCGCAATAGTAGTATCTATACCATCACATTCCCAGCGGTCATCGTAGGTGCGATTGTGCCTATTTTCGGAATACTCATGTATCTATCTTGGGGGATGATCAGGAAGAATAGATCACATATCATGACAGCTTGGGCACTAGGACAAGCGTCGATCGCTGGATATCTAGTATCTACTGCGCTCAAAGCATTCACAGGACGTATCCAGCCACCACATGTGTTCATCTCTGGAATGAATGATGTTAGCCACGGATTCAACTTCGGCTTCTTAGAAAATGGCATATTCTGGGGGTGGCCATCATCACATACAGCAGTCGCATTTGCCATGGCGGGAGTACTTATTGCATTGTATCCACGCAATCGCATAGTCCAAATCATTGCACTAATATATGCACTATACATAGGCATAGGAGTCTCTATGAGTATACATTGGTTCTCCGAATTTGCTGTCGGAACTATAATTGGCCTCATACTAGGTTCAGAGGTGGGGAAGAGTTTCTACAAAAAAGTGCACAAATAAACTAGCTAGTTCGGATCGTATAGGTTGATGAGATATGTATCTATCTCTCTCTGCTCCAAGTCGTAGAAGTGCTTGTTGTTATCATGAAGATAGGTGGCGAGCTTCACGCCGACGAAGCGCCAGTGCCATGGCTCGAAGACGTAGTAGGCATTGCCTTTTGGATATGAGAGTATGAAGCCATATTTGTAGGCGTTGGCAGTGAGCCAATTGTAGGCAGGGGTAGCGTCGAATCCATCGAGCGCACCACCTTGACCGGGAGCTATGAGGTCGAGCGCTGTACCGAGCTGGTGTTCTGAGTAGCCCTGATCGGCTGAGAATGTATTGGCGGTGCCAGCTCCATAAGTAACCCTATAGTCCTTCTTGAGGGCGCTTTGCTCGTCGAATGAACGATATGCTGAGAAGGCGTATATTGTGACATTGCTAGAATTGGCGGCATCGATCATCCTCTGGAGGAACGGCCAGGCACCGGACTCGAACTTGAGTATTTTGGTATCACTATATCGATACTGTGCGGGTATTTCTGCGAGGCGAGCAGGGGCATAGTGCTCACTCAAGAAGAATATCTTGGAATATTTGGCTAGAAGTTGTGGGTCGATCTTGCTCAGTTTCTCGATAGAGGAGACAGTGCCAGTGATACTCTGGACCTGTTGCTGATAATTGATGAGTCCTTGGGCGATGCTGGTAGTACGCTGCTGTTCCTGTGTGAGGACAGTAGATATATCACTCTTGGTCTTGGCTATGGCACCTTGTATGTCAGCAGTCGTCGAGGAAAGGTTGCTTTCGAGGAGGGAAATATGCTGATTGAGGTCGCTGATCTCTTTGTCGAGTGTGGCTAGGCGATCGTGACTATACCAAGCGCCGAGAATAAATACCAAAAATAGGGCTATAATACTCGCTTTTACAGGGTTTTTCAGGGGATTTGAGATCATAGATACATTATAAGCTAATTTTCGTACCTACACATCTTTTCGAGTCCAAAATATCATGTCCTAGTGACATTGCAGGCTTGTGAGGCGGTGTTATACTTATTGCATACTACTAATCCATCTTACTATCATGGACCAAACACAGAATACGAGTGCACCTGAGCAGGCAACTTCGACACCTCCACCAGCACCGAATCCGACGCCAGCATCTTCTTCGACAGGGGAGATGAAGCAGAACACACTCATGGCAGTTCTCGCCTACATTGGTCCACTGGTGATCATTTCGTATCTGACGTCCAGGGATGATGCATTTGTAAAGTTCCATATCCAGCAAGGTCTGGTGGTCTTCGCTATCGAAGTCATCATCTGGGTACTAGGATCGATGGTTTACATGCTCTGGCCATTCTTGCAATTGCTCAATCTGTGCACATTGATCCTCTCTATCATCGGTATCGTTCGTGTAGTAAAAGGTGAACAAAAAGAGTTGCCATTCATCGGTAAGTATGGCGCAAGCTTCAAAATATAGTTTTAGGCCTACTTCTCCACAACTTCTCCACAGAGTTGTCCCCAAAAATAGTTTTTTTGCACCTTGAAATAAAAATGCTCGTGATAGTATTTGGATTGCTGATTCCGTATCAAAGGAACAGCACGAAGTACACATTATAAGTATGAGATTTACATCTTCGAACAAATACCCGCACTGCGCTCAACAAGAGTTGTCTTTTGGTGTCGTCTGGACATCAAAGGACAGCTCTTTTTTGCTGTACGCGACTGTTCGATAGTGGTCGAATGATCTCGCGCAAGTATAGAATTATAAGTAGGGAATTATAAATCATTTATTCGTAATAATTAATATTCAATCATGAAAAGAATTTTGTTAAGTCTCGGAGCTATCGTATTCGTGGGTGCTATCGCTGCAGGTGCTACAGGTGCTTTCTTCAACGACACCGAAACATCGACAGGTAATACATTCACTGCTGGTGCTATAGATCTCAAGGTAGATAGTCAGTCGCATTATAATCACATGGTTTGTACCCTAGGAGATGGTGAAGTTCCTTATACGTGGCAGCCAGAGGTAGGTTTTACACCTGAAAATGGCCATTATCCAGCCACAGGAACTGTTTGTGATGGTACATGGGAACTTACTGATCTTGGTCTTACCAATAAGTTCTTCAATTTTGCTGATGTTAAGCCAGGTGACCAAGGTGAGAATACTATCTCGCTCCACATCGACAACAATCCAGCTTGGGCTTGTATGACATTGAAGACAACCTCAAATGAGGAAAATCTTATAAATGATCCTGAAGCTACTGCTGGTGATGTTACTAGTGGTGTAGGTGAGGGTGAATTGGCAGGAAACATTCATTTCCAGACATGGCTCGATGAGGGTGCAACTCCTGGATTCCAAGGCAAGGGTGATGATGTTGGAGAAGGTGACAATATCTGGCAAGATGGTGAGCCAGCTATGACGAATGGCTCATTGAGTGATCTAACATCAGGAACTACAACACTCACGCTTGCAGATAGCAGTACCACAGGAGGACCACTCCCACCTACAGCGACTGACTACATCGGTCTTTATTGGTGTGCAGGTACGATAACAGGTGGCGCAGGAGACCTTGGTTGTGATGGTTCAACTATGGATAACAAGTCACAGACAGACTCAGCAATTGCTGATGTTAGTTTCACAGTAGTACAATCTCGTAACAACGCTGGATTCCTTTGTAATCCACAATAATCCCAAGGTTTCAAAAGCTTGATTAATAAGTATACTTATGAAAAAAATCCTCTTGAGCCTCGGATCAATAGTCTTCGCCGGAGCATTGCTCGCGGGAGGGACTGGTGCATTCTTGGCTGATTCGGGCACCTCGACTGGCAATACATTCGCGAGTGGCATTGTTGAGCTCAAGGTCGACAATGAGAGTTATGCTACTGACGCATGGGGCAAGCTATATATGAGCACCTCGACGTCTTGGGCACTCTCAAACCTAGAGGGCAAGGCATTCTTCAACTTCTTGGATATAAAGCCAGGAGATATCGGTGAAGATACTATCTCACTACATGTCAACAACAACAATGCTTGGGCTTGCATGAATGTAGCTCTGACAGGTACTCCGGAGAATGGTCAGCCTGATCCAGAGAAAGTAGTCGATCCGACAGTAGGTCCGAATGACGGTGAGCTACAGAACAATCTGTACTTCGCATTCTGGGCAGATGACGGTGATAATGTCTATGAGCAAGGTGAGAAGATCTGGAAGCAGGGATTGGTTAAGGATATTTTCGATGGCAAGAATTGG
Source organism: uncultured Candidatus Saccharibacteria bacterium (assembly GCA_964442415.1). Classification (GTDB taxonomy): domain Bacteria; phylum Patescibacteriota; class Minisyncoccia; order Phycocordibacterales; family PALSA-1337; genus C7867-002. Next base: position 1,645 of record CAYTZE010000019.1, on the reverse strand, counting down.
GCACTAGCTGACTCACAGACCAACATCTGGAGTGGCTCTGGTCCACTCATCGGGAATACTGTGAATTATATTGGCAAATCATGGTGTTTCGGAGATATAAATCCGACTCCAATCGCACAGGACGGCAAGGGTAAGACTGGAACCAATGGACCACTCGTTCGTGGAACAGGATTCTCTTGTGCAGGCAATAATGTCGGCAATATCGTCCAGAGTGACGGTATCACAGCTGATGTTAGTTTCTCTGTAGTCCAATCTCGAAACAACAATTCATTCACATGTGGAGGTGGTAATGATATACCGCCACCACCTAGAATATCCACCCTCTTTTCTGAAAACTTCAATACTTGTAGCAAGGACGAAGAGATCGATCGTGACTCAAATATAAAGTGGAGTCACTATGGCAAAAGTAGTAGTGACGAAAGCAAGTGTAGTTATGATAGTTGGCACGGTGGCAAGAATGACAAAGACGATGACAAGACCAATCCAGTCTGTACTATCGGCATACTCACTGCTGGGACCAAGTATCATGGTGACAATCACAAGGAGTACATAATCACTCCGCGGATCAATACTACAGGTTACAAGACGATCAACCTGACTTATGACAGGAAGACTGATGATACAGATTCACCTCCAAATCCACTCGGACTACAAACTCTCACTATCGAATATAGTGTGAATGGTGGTTCTAGTTGGACGACATTGGAGACAGTGATAGGTGAGTCAGCTTGGACAACCAAGAACTTCTCACTATCACCGAGTGCTGATAACAAGTCCAATGTCAAAATAAGATTTACTCTAGTTGGCCAGAATAGTACCAACAAGGCGTATATCGACAATGTGGTCGTTACCGGAGTTAGTCTCTAATTATTAAACACATATGAAAAGAATATTATTCAGTTTTGGTTTGATAGCGATAACCCTCGGAGCTATGGCAGCAGGAAGTACCGGTGCATTCTTCAGTGATACGGAGACTTCTTCTGGCAATAACTTCACGGCTGGAGCCATCGATCTCAAGGTGGACAATGAGAGCTACTACAATGGAGTCTTGAATGCATCTACCACTTGGTCGCTGGCTGATCTAACTATCCAGAAGTTCTTCGACTTTCCGGATCTGAAGCCGGGCGATGTAGGTGAAGATACGATCTCGCTCCACGTCAACAACAACGACTCATATCTGTGTGCCAATGTAAAATTGACCAGTAATGATGACAATGGACTCACCGAACCTGAAGCCCTGGTCGATCCGACTGGTGGTGCTGGTGAGGGTGAGCTCGCAAGTGCAGTCAACTTCGTCTGGTGGGCAGATGATGGTGACAATGTACTAGAAGACAATGAAAATGTGATCTCACAAGGTCCTATCGGAGCTCTCGGCTTGAATGGATCTACAACAGTAACCCTTGCTGATTCGAGCAAGAATATCTGGAATCCAGCTTCTGCACCAGGGGCATTCCCAGGAAATGAGACTCTGTATATCGGTAAGGCTTGGTGCTTCGGCAATCTCGCTACGACACCATTGCCACAAGATGGTCTAGGTAGTACTAGTCCTCGCAGACCTGACAATTCGTCAGGAGGCATCAGTTGTAATGGTTCACAATTGAACAATAGTACCCAGAGTGATAGTTTGACTGCCGATGTAACATTC
>CAYTZE010000018.1:0-8749 GCA_964442415.1 uncultured Candidatus Saccharibacteria bacterium | reverse complement strand
TCTGACTCTTGAGATCTACTTGTGAGACAGACTCAACGGTACCATCAGCTGACACATGTGAGGTATCGCCACGGAAACTATTCACATCTACGAGAGTTACCTTCCTACTCGTATCTCCACTGCCGTCTGTAGCTTTGGATCTGCTCGCAACTCTGCCTGCGATAATCATGCCAAGTACGGCGACTATTGCTACTGTGCCCGCGAGGACTGCGTGACTCTTGATGTATGTTGATATAGACATGCGGAACATTATAGCACAGATATGTGATTTAATAAAGACTTACCTCGGATCTATTTCTTTTCGGGTACCTCCCCACAATCTGAGGAAGAAACAATGACCAAGATACAATAACCAAACTCTAGCTGCTAAGGTTTGGTCATTGTATCTTGTATCTTGGTTATTCCTAGATACCCTCTGCTTTTAGTTGCTCAATTATTTCCTTCGCCCTCTTGGAGAGCTTTCTCGGCATCTCAACATGAGTAACAACGAGGAGGTCTCCCCTCCTACCACCTGTTCCAAAAATGCCACCACTGGTTTCATAAGGAACCCCCTTACCAGTCACTCTTAGGATTTCTCCATGCGACGTACCGGCCGGAATTTTGATCTCAAGTTTGCCTTCGAGCGATTCTACATCTATAGAACCTCCAGTAAGTGCAGTCGTGAGTTTGATCGGGAGTTCCATCACAAGGTCAAATCCCTCTTTCCTGAATGTGTTGTGCTCCTTGACCCAAATTCGGACGATCAGGTCTCCCTTACCGCCCTCGCCATTCTCTCCCTTACCACCAACCCTAAGCCCTTGACCACTCTCTATTCCTGGAGGAATCTTTACCAGCAATTTCTCTTTGTTCACTGTGACTTCCTTTTCGATGCCAAAGATGGATTCCTTGAAGGTGAGCTGAACATCGACAGTAATATTTGCCCCTTTCCTTGGTCGACGTCCACCACCGAAGAATTCGCCAAATATGTCACCCAGATCGAACTCCACTCCACCCTGATTGAAGCGGAATCCACCAGCCCCACCCCCCTGTTGGAATCCAGAAAAATCGAAGCCGCCGAACCCTTGTGCTCCGTTGAATCCTCCCCCGCCAGGTCCTGCAGAACCGAATCGATCATACTGCGCACGCTTCTGATCATCAGAGAGTACTGAATAGGCCTCGCTGGCTTCCTTGAACTTGGTTTCCGAAGCCGTATTGCCCTTATTCTTGTCAGGATGATGCTCATGCGCGAGTTTACGAAAGGCCTTCTTGATGTCATCTTTGGAGGCACTTTTGTCGATCCCGAGGGTTTTGTAGTAATCTTTTGACATATTGACTATTGATAATTATTATGTTACGTTATTTTTAGCAATTGAGCAAGTTCAAACACAATAAAAGGTGGCTACGAAAGGAGCCGGTGACCTTATCCAACACCATTTCAACTAATGAAGAATCCTGATAATGTCCTGATAGAATCGGTAATTCCTGGAAAACCCCAACTCGTCGGACATCTCAAGGAAGCGGGTATTACTACTCTCGCGACCGCGCTACGTGTTGGTAAATCAAAGCTCTTGAGCTTCAGGGGCCTTGGTCCAATTACGCTAGAGGAGATTGAAATCGCGGCACTTAACCACGGAAGATCTTTCAACACCAAGAACCGAAAAATCATTTTCCTGACCAATCATCTGGTTCAGCGGTACGGCATGACTAATACCTTTTACAAGGTTGGTCATCCGCTCGCAAATCGCGGTGAAATCAGTCCAGGTGATGCTTTCAAGTTTGCAGACATTGTTCGACGTGAGGGTGGCAGTTTGAAACTGTAATCTAGTCATCTGCTCACAGACCCCCGTTCGTTTCCCCGAATCACTTCAGGGAAACTACGGAGGTCTTTTTTATTGTCAGGAACTACTTCTTCTCCTTAAACTCCGCATCCTTCACATCTCCTTCACCACCCTTATCATCCGTTGGGCCAGTTGGATTACCTGACGCCTGATCTTTACTCATATACTGACCGATTTTCTGTATCTCACCACTCAACGCTTCCGTCGCTTTCCTGATTGCATCAAGGTTTGGTGTAGCATTATCCTTTGCAGTCTTCAGATCTGCAACCTTGTCCTCGATCGACTTTCGGAGTTCTGCTGGAACCTTCTCACCAGCATCCTTGAGAGCCTTCTCTGAGGTGTAGATCAACTGCTCAGCAATATTCTTGGCTTCAACAGCCTCATGCTTTTTCTTATCCTCAGCCTCATGAGCTGCAGCTTCCTGCTTCATCTTCTCAACTTCTTCTTTGGAAAGTCCGGAAGAAGCGGTGATTTTAATGCTATTAGCCTTACCAGTATTCTTGTCCTTTGCAGTCACATTCAGGATACCATTTGCATCAACATCGAATGACACCTCAACCTGTGGCGTACCACGAGGTGCTGGGGCGATACCATCGAGGATGAATCGTCCAAGCGACTTGTTGTCAGCAGACATCGGACGCTCACCCTGCGTGATATGGATCTCCACTGATGTCTGATTGTCAGCAGCCGTCGAGAATACCTGAGACTTCTGGGTAGGAACAGTCGTATTCTTTTCTATAAGTTTCGTCGCAACGCCACCCATGGTTTCGATGCCGAGTGAAAGTGGAATAACGTCCAAGAGAAGAACATCCTTCACATCGCCACCGAGGATACCTCCCTGGATAGCCGCGCCCACCGCAACCACCTCGTCAGGATTGACTCCCATGTGGAGTTCCTTACCGAAGAACTTCTTGACCGCATCCTGGAGAGCTGGCATGCGAGTCTGACCACCGACCATGACGATCTCGTTGATCTCACCGACCTTGAATGGAGATGCCTCCACCGCGCGCTTGGTGATAGCCATAGCACGATCGACGAACTCCTGTGTCATCTGCTCGAGTTGTGCGCGAGTCAACGTGACGAGAAGGTGTTTTGGGCCATCTGCACCTGAAGTCACAAATGGGATGTTGATCTCCGTCTGCATCGCGGTTGAAAGCTCGATCTTGGCCTTTTCAGCGGCTTCATCGAGACGCTGAAGAGCGAGTGCGTCAGATTTGAGGTCGATACCGTTTTCTTTCTTGAATGTATCTGCCAACCAGTTCACTATCTTGGCGTCAATGTCACGGCCTCCGAGATGTGAGTCACCGTCAGTAGACTTCACTTCGATCACATCATCCCCCACCTCGAGGACAGACACATCGAATGTTCCTCCACCAAAATCGAACACCGCAATCTTCTCATCCTTCTTCTTGGCAAATCCATATGCGAGTGCTGCTGCAGTCGGCTCGTTAATAATTCTCTTCACATCGAGACCAGCGATCTTGCCAGCATCCTTGGTAGCCTGTCTCTGTGAATCGTTGAAGTACGCAGGCACCGTGATGACCGCCTCAGTGATCTTCTCGCCGAGACGAGCCTCTGCATCAGTCTTGAGCTTCTGGAGGATCATCGCAGAGACTTCCTCTGGACGCATCCAGTTCCCTGCCATATTAACTTCGATACCACCATTCGATGACTTCCTAACTTCGAATGAGACGTTCTTGATATCCTTCTGGACACTCGCTTCGTCGAAAGTATGACCCATGAAGCGCTTGATCTGGAAGATCGTGTTCTTGGGGTTTGTAACAGCCTGTCTCTTTGCAAGAAGACCGACGAGTCTTTCGCCCGTCTTGGACTGCGCCACGATGGATGGAGTGGTTCTTTGACCTTCAGCATTCTCAAGTACGCGAGGTACGCCGGCCTCCATCACTGCGACTGCTGAGAATGTTGTTCCGAGGTCTATTCCTATAATTTTAGACATAATGGTTAATTTAAGTTGGTTGATGTGTAATACGAATCCACGAATTCACACGAATGACACGAATAACGAATCTACTGATGAGAGCTCGTTTCGAGCGAATAATAAGGGTTTCCAGCTACTTGACTTTTAACTATGAAGTGTGCTATAATGTACGTAGGTTCGTGAGGTCTTTGAGATCAGTTGGATTGTGGAAGTGAGATTGCGAGGCACTGACGCTTCGTTATCTTTCTAACCACAATTCAAAAAACTTATGCAAGCAATCGTTACCAAACATCTCTTTCACAATCAATCAATTGTCACAACTAGTGACAAAAAAGAGATTGTCATTAATCTCGAAGACTCAAACGAGTTCGCCTTCGTCTGTGAGGAAGATCCTGACCCAATCTTGGACTATGTGAATGGGTTTATGACCGCCTTGCCGATTATTGTTGGCGATAAGGTTACTATTGAGGAAATCGGAAATGGCATCTACACGGTCAAATCTGTTGACCTCAATAAAGGAGATCGGCGAATCCTCCGCCCTGGAACATAAATTTCAGTTTTAGATTCACCATCGGCGTCCGACGTTCAATTGTCGGCGCCTTTTCTTTTACACCTCCCTCTCATCCACCGCCACCAACTTACTTGGACCCTGATGACCATGGATGATGCGGACAAGCTTTCCGGGAAACAGATTTTGAATGATCTCTACTATCCTTTTGTTGGCCTGGTTACGCTCAGCTTTTTCGCGGACAGAGATGACGAAGTGATCTTCTTTTTCCTTGATGATTTCTTCGGAGCGTTGGCCGGCTTTGACACGAACTTTGATATACACAAATTTATAGAGATGGTGCCCTCGTGGGTTGGGAGGTGATCAGAAATTCGAGAGAAAAATAGGGGGAAACAAAGGAGGCGTGAGGTATGAGATATGAGGTATGAGAAACGGCACATGTGCGCGCACATGGCAAACAAAAGGTTGCTTGGGTATCAACAACTGAACCTGCGAGAGCGAGGATAGGCTCGACCGAAAGGAGACGAGCCTTGAGCTGGCCATCTACATACGCAACTACGAAGGAGACGCGGAACTGGCGTCCCGAGGCGTCGGTGTAGAGCTTTTCTATGAGGTGTGGTTGTGAATAGGAAACGATCATAGATGAGTGCAAATTGGAGGGGAGACCTCCAAGTACGAGAATTATAGCAGAACTATAGAAATGTCAATACATTACGATATTGACCATTTACAGTATACATGTTAAAGTATATTTGTAACAACAGCACATTCGAATCATGAAAATACCAGCAAAAATCAAAAAACTTCTAACCCCATCACTACCACTTGGGCCAGGTGATCGTGAGGCCATAGTTTGGCTGCAGGAAGCAAAAAAAGCCACCAAATCCAGGAAAAGTAAACCTTAACACGAGCATACTGTTCTTCAGTACACTCTCGCCACTACCCTTCAGGTCGTGGCGATATTTATTTTCAGAGTATTAAGTCCTTGAAACTAACGCTACTAAAATCTTACGACAGCACCATTAAAAACCATCTGACGTGAACTCCTTAGGATTGGAATTCACCAACTCTCACCTTCGGAACTTTCAATATCTTGCCATTGAGCGAATAGCCTTTTTGTACAACTGCAGTGACCATGTGATCCAGCTTCTCATCTGTGACTGGCTCATGCGTGATAGCTTCGTGGAGAGCATGATCATACTTTTCTCCCATCGGATCGAGTATCTTCACGCCATTTTCGGCCAACACTTTGAGGAGCTGAGAATGGATATATTCCACACCGATGCGCCAATTTTTGTCAGCTTTTTCCCAGGCCTCCTTGTTCCCCATAGCCATATCGAAGCTATCAAGCACAGGGATCAGGTCTTCGATAAGTCCTGCGTTTGAGAATTTGATATAAGCCTTACGCTCCTCCTCCTCTCGAGTGCGAGCATTGACCATATCCGCCTTGGCACGCTGCCAACCCGTCAGATATTCTTGCTTATCTGACTCGGCTTTCTTGAGTCTCTCGCGGAGTTTCTTCATAACTTCGGCCATATTCTCCTCAGCGACGACACTATCGTCGAGTGTATCGGCATCTTCTAAGGTGCTAGAATTTTCAATTCCCTTTTCAGGAATAACATCTGAAATTTCTCCATTTTCTTCTGTAGGTTTCTTCATAGGTAAAAAGTATACGGGTAGGTGGACATTTTGGCAAGAAAAGAGCGTGGATCATTGAGATGACCCACGCCTTTGGACATACAGACGAAAACCTTCAGTTCGATTGTGCTTTGGTGACATCGGTGGCCGTAAGAGAAGTCAGCTCGATATCAATAAGCCATTTTCTGTGAAATGTGTCCGCGACCTTCCTGAGCTCTACGAGAACATCGTTTGAGATCGTGAGTGCCAATCCCAGGCGACATACCTCATTTACAAGATCCTTGTCGTGCTTTACCACTCTCAATTTTACGATCTCATCTTTGAGTTTTAGCTGCTGAGTCTCCCAAGTAGTCACATACTGTGAGTAGCAGTCATATGCCAAGGAGATCAAATCATTTACACTACGGACACCGACCTTCTCTGGTGCGATACGGTACTTGTAGATAAGTTCCCTGGCTTCACGACTAAGTGATAGTGCACCCTCATCACCAGTCCTTTGCAATGAGCTGCGCAAAAATGTGACAATATCAATGCACCTCTTCACGGCTGATGCTGTACCACGACGTGACAAATAATGATTGACCTCCCCTAGTACAATCGAGATCAAAAATAATCCTCCAACTACTGATAGTGCAATCAATGGTGTACTCATAATTTTCCTTTCTCGTATCAAAGTATCATTGTGCTACTGATATAGCAAGAAAAAAAGTGGTTATTTCAACCACTTTTTTTCTACAACACATATCAAATAGAATACTAGCGCTTCGACCACTGAGGACTCTTTCTTGCTTTCTTGAATCCGAACTTACGACGCTCCTTGGCACGTGGGTCACGCTTGAGGTAACCTGCCTTCTTGAGAACACCGCGAAGGTGGATATCATAGACAAGAAGAGCTCTAGCGATACCATGTCTGAGAGCCTCTGCCTGACCGTTTATACCACCACCAGAGAGTTTGGCTGTCACATGGAACTTCTCTGCAGGCTTGCCATTCGTAAATGGATCAGTAGCTGAAGATTGCATCTCCCTTACTGGAAAATAATCCTCAAGAGATTTTCCGTTGATCTCATAACCAAACTTCGCAGCCGGAAAAAGTCGTACACGAGCGATAGCAGTCTTGCGACGACCGACAGCTTCAAAGTATTTAATTGTTGATTTGGTTGGAGTCATAGTAGGTAGAGATTGGAGATTGGAGACTTGAGATTTGAGCTTCTAGTCTCCAATCTCTGGTCTCAAGTCTCTATTCTTTGATAATAAGATTCTTAATGCGATCATCGCGCAACCTGTTGGCTGGCAACATGCGAGTGACAGCTCGTCGGAATACCTCAGTCATTCCACGACGGGTAATGAGCTCACCGAGAGATTCACTTTTCAAGCCGCCACGGAAACCTGTGTAAGTGACGTACTTGTCGTCTGTCTTCTTCTTGAGAGTCACATCAACCTTGGATGCGTTGACGATCTCAACCATATCAACACCCACTTTGTTCTTCTGGAATGTAGGAGAATTCTTGCCCATGAGAATATGCGCTGCCTGACTAGCTATACGTCCTATCTTCTTTCCTTGTGCATCAATAGTATGTTTCATAATAGTATTATACAAATTCAATCAAACTCATTGAACTTCCGTCTAGATCACGATTTGGCAAACGGATAATTCTGGTGTAACCACCTGCACGAGACTTGTACTTTGGGCCAATTTCATCAAAAAGCTTCTTTACTTCAGGTGCACCCTTTATGCTAGAAGAAACGAGGCGACGTGAAGCGACTGTGACGTTCCTAGCCTTTGTTACGAGCTTCTCAACCATAGGACGGAGCTCCTTGGCCTTGGCGGTGGTAGTCTTGATCCTGCCATCACGGATAAGGTTGCGTGCAAGAGAAGACAATAGAGCGTTGCGCTGATTTTTTTCTCTACCGAATTTTCTTACATTGCCGTGATGTCTCATGGTCGTTTGGTTATTGTATCTTGGTTATTGGATGCTTATTGCTTCAGCGTGATACCGTGCTGTGCAAGAAGTTTCTTGATCTCCTGAACACCTTTGGCTCCGAGTCCATCTATATCCATAATATCAGACTCTTTCTTACGAGCTAAACCACCGAGTGTACGTACATTGCCATTATTGAGAGCTTTGGCTGTACGCGCTGAGAAACCTAGAGAGTCAATCCTTGTCTTCAAAAGATCAGCATCAATATCCTTGAGCGATCCTTCTACAGATTCTGATTTGTCATCTCGAGTCTCATCAGAAATCTTCGGCTCCTCCTTTTCGGTAAAACCAACAATAGCCTTCAGTTGGTGAATCATGAGAGTTATGGACTGTTCGAGAGCCTCACGTGGTGTGATGGTGCCATCTGTTTCGATCGTCATACGGAGACGGTTGAAATCTGTACGATCGCCAACACGCATGTTCTCAACCTCGTAATTTGCTTTGCGAATAGGAGTGAAAGCAGCATCTAGAGTGATAGATCCTATATCGACACGTTCTTTCTGGATGACTTCTTTTGAAACATAGCCAAGACCCTTCTCTACTGTTATTTCCATATCAATATCAGCTGATTTATCAGTCAACGATGCTATGTGTAGATCATTGTTCAGAATCTCGACCTGACCAGGTGCTTCTATGTCTTTTGCAGAAATATTTTTTATACCCTTGGCTCTCAATGTGAGAACAACAGGCTCATCAGATGTCATACGGACACGAAGCTTCTTCAAAGCAAGTAAAATAGTGATAACATCTTCCTTGACGCCATCGATAGCTGAAAATTCGTGCTCAACTCCTCTTATTTTGACTTTTGTGACTGCTGCACCAGGCAATGATGATAGTACAATACGGCGTAGAGAATTGCCGAGTGTAT
>CAYTZE010000017.1:0-8843 GCA_964442415.1 uncultured Candidatus Saccharibacteria bacterium | reverse complement strand
GGACTCGCCATAGCTATAAGTATCCACTCTGGATTCAATATCTCGATAGTGAACGCTGGATCACTAGATACCTTGCGGACATTTTCATGGATTTGGGGAGGGATTATCATCTTGATAGTACTTTTCGAAGAGATCAAGGTAGTTCGGCCGAGATTGTGGTAGTTGTACACAGGGTATGAAGGTTTATGAATCTTCCCTTCTCACTTCCTTTGCCTTATAATAATAAAAATCTTTAATATATCTTAATAGCAACAATTCATGTCAAAAGAAAAGCGTTCATTCTTCGAGAGACTCACAGGCACCGTCCGTATGGACGATGAAGCAGAGATCAAGCACTCCAAAAAGGAGATCACAACAAAGGAGTCATGGATCGAGGAAGAGTCCGACAAGGATGCTGAGCTGACTGTAGATGTATACCAGACCGCAGAGATGATAGTAGTAAAAGCTATGATAGCAGGCGTACGTCCCGAAGACCTCGATGTCTCTATCACCCGCGATATGGTCACTATCCGCGGTACTCGTGAGGAGGAACGTGTTGCTCGTGACGAGGATTTCTTCACCCGTGAACTCTACTGGGGATCATTTTCACGTGCCATCACCCTTCCAGAGGAGATCGATGTCGATGAGGCCGAGGCAGTGGAGAAGCATGGTTTACTTATTTTGAAATTACCGAAATTGGACAAGAGAAGACAGTCAAAATTGAAGGTGAAGACGGTATAGCCTCATATATCAGTTGTGGATAACATACAGAAACTATAGCATTGTAAGTGTTATAGTTTCTGTATGTATTATAGAAAGAAGGGATTCACTCTGATAGAGTTGCTGGTTGTCATATCTGTTATCGGCGTGCTCTCTTCTGTAGTTCTAGTCTCACTGAATGCAGCAAGAGTAAAAGCAGTGAACGCAAGAATACAGCAAGAAATTATCCAATTGAGAAACTTATTTGAGCAGAACAAAGTAGGAGATTATTATTTGGATTTTCCACTATTGGCAGTCACTACGTCAACCGTTCTTATTCCAAATATATTCACAAATCAAAAAGTGACGAGCGTTATAACTGATATAACTAGTAAGAACGCTGGACAATACGGTGCAGGGGTTGCTGTTAATCCTGATGGTTCTACTATCAATTTTGCCCCAGTGTTTTGTGATCCAATATATAATCCAATGTATAATGTACACAGCTATGCATCAGATGGAAGTAAATATTCATTGAATGGTATGACAATATTCGTGAAGGTTCCGTATGTCTGTGGCCCTGTGAGTCAATTTGCAATTTATGCTGAGAAAAATCCCATACGCCTCCCTATCAATCCAGGACCAGCTGGTGATGTGAATCCTCTAAACTATGCTGGATATTATTGTGTTGACTCAAGTGGAAATACTAAAAATACAAGCTCTGGATGGATACCGAGTGGTATTGTTGATGGTAAATGTCAATAATGCCTAGATATCCAAGGTCGCGTGCTTTGCATTGGACTGGATAAATGACTTCCTAGCTGGAACATCATCACCCATGAGCATGTCGAAGACTTTGTCTGCTTCCTGAGCATCATCTACAGTGACTTGGCGGAGTATTCTTCGTGCAGGATCCATGGTTGTCTCCCACAATTCGTCATGGTTCATCTCTCCGAGACCCTTGTAGCGCTGAATAGAGACTTTTTGTGATTTTCCTTTCGCAGCTTCTTCGGTATCCATTTTTACTGGACCCACATCAGCTTCTGCCTCAGCACGTTCGAGAAGCTGTGCGCGAGCATTCGCATCCTGCGCATCAAACTCTGCGCCAGCCTGCTCGATCTCTTCTACTTCTTTGCCCAAAGCCTTGATCTTCTCCTCATCAGAATAGAAATACATGATCTCCTTGCCACGCTTGACCTTGTATAGTGGTGGCTGGGCTATATAAACATACCCAGTATCGATCAATGGACGGAAATAACGATACAAAAGTGTCAAAATAAGTGTGCGGATATGTGAGCCGTCAACGTCAGCATCTGTTGCGAGTATAATCTTGTGATAACGAAGTTTGGAAATATCGAACGTATCACCAATAGCGGTACCGAATGCTAGAACAAGATTCTTGATCTGTTCTGAACCGAGCATACGATCTAGACGAGCTCGCTCAATATTCAAGATCTTTCCGCGGAGTGGAAGTATAGCTTGGATACGACGATCTCTACCTTGTTTTGCGGTACCTCCAGCCGAATCTCCCTCTACGATGAAGAGTTCAGAATCAGAAGGATCGTTGGACTGACAGTCTGCGAGCTTGCCTGGCAATGTCATGCCCTCAAGAGCACCTTTACGGAGAACGGAGTCTTTGGCAGCCTTGGCAGCCTTGCGTGCCTTCATGGCGAGAATGACCTTGGTCACTATACCTCGTGCATCATCAGGATTCTCTTCGAGGAACGCTGCGAAGGCATCACCGAACACAGTGGCTGTAGCTCCTTGTGCCTCCATAGATCCGAGTTTTGCCTTGGTTTGGCCTTCGAACTGTATCTCGCGGAGTTTTACTGAAACGACGACAGTAAGTCCTTCGAGCGCATCATCGCCAGTGAATGTATCACCATCACCTTTGGCGAGATTGTTATTCTTGGCATATGTATTCAGAGTACGAGTGAGTGCCGTCTTGAAACCTGTTACATGCGTTCCTCCTTCTGGCGTATGGATATCATTTGCGAATGCTAGTACGCGCGAAGACACATCATCTGCATACTGAAGTGCGACTTCTATAGACTCGACACCTTCGACCTGCTTCTCAACATAGAAAATATTCTTGTGAATAGCTTTGTACTGCTGGTTGGTGAAACGAACCAAAGAAATCAGTCCTCCTTCAAAGTAAAATGTATGCGAAAGTAAATCTGCACCTGTATCACGAAGATAAAAGAGTTCATTGTCTAAACCGAAGGTTTCGATCTGATTGCGTGCATCGATGACGCTGATCCTCAAACCTTTCACTAGATAGGCTTGTTGGCGCATGTAATTGACAATACGGTTGAAATCAAAGACTATACCTTCTTTGAAGATAGTCGGATCTGGCTCGAATGTAGTGATGGTGCCATGAAGTTTGGTGGATCCGATCTTCTTGACTGCGGCCTTCCTCTTGCCTTGATTGTATTCTTGGATATAAACGCCACCTTCCTTGTGGACGAGGACTTTTGTGTAATTGGAAAGCGCATTGACCACCGATGCACCAACACCGTGGAGACCTCCAGAGACCTTGTAGCCACTATCCTCACCACCAAACTTGCCTCCAGCGTGAAGTGTGGTCATGACCATCTCGAGCGCCGAAATCTTGGTCTGCTTGTGAACATCGATCGGGATACCACGACCATTGTCGGTCACGCGCACACGGTTCTGTGGGAGAAGTGCGATCTCGATATCGTTCGCATGACCACCCATAGCTTCGTCACGGGAATTGTCGAAAATCTCGTTTATGAGGTGATGGAGACCATCTGGACCGGTAGTACCGATATACATGCCCGGACGCTTCCTGACGGGTTCTAGGCCCTCCAGGACCTGGATAGAATCAGCTCCATAGCTCTCTTTCTTGCTCTTCTTGGGTTCTTTTTCGGCAGCCATAATGAAGGGGGTGAAATGCGGTTTGTTAAGGGTTTTCTGTGCCCTTTATTATAGCAAAAAATGGGTGGAGATGCCTCTTGACTTGTGGTTAAATAATATGCTTAAATATATATGTAGTGTGCGGTGATGCATTAGCGTCACCATTGAAATATAAGTGTCACCTACGTGTAAGTGGTGAGCTGATCCGCGAGATCATGGAGAATCCATACAGTGAAAAAAACAGTTGAAATTAATCGGGAAAATTCGAAGGACTTCGAGTTCAACCACTGCCGCACGAACATTGTCAGCCTACTTGCTCGCCTTTCCCAAAAAGGGTGGAAAGGATGCAACGTACTTTCAGGTAGCACAGCTACAATCTGCCTTGAAATCCAAATCATTCTTGAGGCATGCTACACACTCGGTATCAACCCCTTGCCCACCTTACGGAAGGTTACCCCTCAAGTCAGATGGAATTATCTAGGAAGCCTTCCTCTAAGACATAACTTGCTTACTGATATTGGTAAAACCGCAAATGGTATCTGGGCTGTGGCCGACTCATTCGTTACCATGACAATTCTTAAATCAGAGCCTCATTGCGCCTTCATTCTGATTCCAAGTTCCTACCACGAAGAGACTCTCGTCGGTGGTGCGATGAGCTCTGAACGAGAACGTAATGTTGCTCGAACCAAGGAATTGATATCAACCCTTGCTCTAATGGAGAACTACAGATTCTATACCATTGGAACGCCATAGTTAACTCAACTCACCCCTCCCCTGCTCACGCACGGGAGGGATTTTATTTACCAAATTCCTTGAACGCTTTTATCATATCTTCTCGCATGCCTGCCCTCAACAAATCCAGTTGTATAGGTATCTCGGTACGAAGATCTCTTATCTGACGATCAATGATGTCAAATTTTATACTAATCCGATCAAATATCTTGTCAGTATTTGTCATAGTTTGTTAGGAAGATTTTGTGACAGACTTGACCAATAGTTTTACCTGTAAGCCAATATCATCAAACTTGCCTTCCAGCTTATCGAATCGACCTTCAAGACTATCAAATTTCCCTTCTAGCTTATCAAATCGACCCTCGAGGGAATCAAACCTCCTGTTCATATTGGTCTCGATCGTATCCATATGTTTGAATGCTGTATCAAAACCTTCATCAACTTTGGTTGATAGTGATGTAACTACAGCTGATACCTTATCAATCCTATCACTTATATTACTCTGAACGGCATCAATCTTGTCATTCATCTTTTCAAAACCTTCATTTACATAAGACTTTATGTTCGTCTCTACTACGTCTATCTTGTCGTTCATCTTATCGAAGCCGTTGTTAATATATGATTTTATGCTTGTTTCAGCTAAGCTAATCTTCTTACCCAGATTGCTCTCAACAGCGTCAATTTTCTTGCCGAGATTGTACTCAACAGTATTAATCTTCTTACCCAAATTACCTTCAACTGCATCAATCTGCTCAAATGATTTTTCAAAGCCCTCGTCGACTTTGATAGATAACTCGCTGAACTCTCTTTTGGTAATATACTCATCCATATGCGGCTGTAGTGGTGATATAGTCATAGTAGACATACGTAAAAATAATAATAATCCTGATAATCACACTCGATGTCCGCATATCCCGAGAGGTTGGTAATATGTATGTTATGCGGCGACCTTAGAAACGAAGATGAGCATATTATATTCCCTATGGAAATCTGTGCAAGATGTCCACAACAGAAAAATGTGTTGTGGTAATGATTGGGAGTTGCATTTATTCTTTTGTAGAGGCAGAATTGTCCTCAGGATGTACAAATGACAAAAATGAATCACAAAATATGGCACAATGCACCAGTTCCATTCGAGCCAGACTGTTTGGTATTTTTCTCAGATACATTACGACTTCCTTGGAACATACATAGTCTACAATTCCGTGAAAGAACTATTTTAGAAAATGCACAGATATTGGAATTAATATCCATCGAGTGTGTGCAACCAAAAAAGAAATCTTCACTAGGTTCTCGTCAATTGATTATCCGAATTGCAGATTCGATAAGTTTTGCGATCGAAAATAAATCTTTAGCTTGTTTTGAATTTGTAAAAAGTGATACAAAGTTTGTCTTCAAGAAAAATTCAAGTGGTAACGTACACAAGATTTTCGTCTCACTTTGATCAGGTAGCCTAGAATCCCCCGTCAAATAGCGGGGGATTTATAATTTTCAAATTCTTTACATTTCAACCCTTTTTCACTACACTGATGGGATGAAAAAGTATGTAGTACTTCGCGATGAGGAGAAGGCTCTGTTGGCAGAATTCAACAAGAGAGACGATATGGAAGCAAAGAGGATCAAACGCTATATAGCTATGGCGGATCTTTCACGTACACCTGGCAGTCCCCTACACGAGATCATGAATCGAGTGACTAGTCTCCCTGTCCTCAAAGACTTCGATCATATCGACATCCCTGAAGTGATCCCGACCAGCATACTATTTGATCTCTTCAACTTCGCGACGGATCATCCAGCTCGCAGCAAGTCAGACACTTACTACATTGATGGCAAGAATGTCCTTCGTACCCACGACACAGTCATGTGGTACTACTATCTCAATATGCCGGAGATCAAGGCTAAGATTGCCGCACAAGAAGAGATTGGCGTAATGTGTTACGGCAAAGTATACCGCAAAGACGAGATCGATCGTCATCACATGAATATCTTCCACCAAATGGGAGGCTTGTATTTGGTACCGAATAGTAAGAAGGTATTGAGCCTGGATGATTTGAAGAGTGTTCTATCTGAGATTGTTACAAGTGTATTCGGAAAGGATATTGTTTTCCGATTTAATGTCGACACTTTCCCGTACACCGATCCGTCTCTCGAAGTCGAAGTAGAGATCAATGGTCAGTGGATAGAGATCCTGGGCGGAGGTATGCCACGTATGACCGTACTCAAGGACTTCGGCATCGAAGGTTACAATGGCTGGGCATTCGGCTTCGGGCTCGAGCGTCTCGCCATCATCAGTATGCAACTCCCTGACATCCGCCTCCTCTGGTCGGATGATAAACGTGTAACCAAGCAACTGGTTCTCGGTAACAAATTTGCAGAAGTGAGCAAGTACCCTGCTGTCGTTCGTGATATTTCATTCATCGTCAAGAATACATTCACGCCAAATGACTACTTCGATCTCGTACGTGAGACTGCCCCTGACCTCGTCGAAGAAGTTGAATTGCTGGATAAATACGAAAATGTGCAGAAATTCGGTGAGGGTAATGTGAGCTACGCGTACCGCATCACCTACAGATCACTAGACAAAACACTGACCAATGAAGAGGTTGATGTGATGCACAAAAGGATAGAGACTGAGACCGTGAGGGTGTTTGGGGCAAAGATTCGATAGGGGTTATCTCTTCCCTGTCAAAAGTCGCCACAATGTTTTCCACCAGTGTTTCTTTGTAAGCTCGATGTTCTCGTGGATACTGTCGCCATGAGATACGGTAAATGATTGACCGTTGTAGTCGTAGTAGCCAGGTGCAGAAATAGTCATTTTGTAGGTACCTTCGGGGACAAGGAAAGAGTATGCGCCAGTTATATCGGTGATTTGTGGGTTGGTCTGTTTGAATTGATCAGCTGGCCACAATTCAAATGTGTCAGTTTTCGGATTTTGCCAGTAAATAGATATCTTGGCATCAATGATACGCGCCTGTTTTGTCTTGCTTAGACTTTCATACACATACCCCTCCGGATCAATCACAGCAGTCATATGGAGTTCAGTCGGTGTCAGTGTCTTGTTTTCATACTCTATGACGGTGAGGATGTCATAGGAACCAGGGGTCGATGGAGTAGTTACGGTAGCGGTATAGATACCATCATGGTCAGGGTCACCGTAGCTGAAGGTCTCTAGGACTAGTTTATCCTGTATAGCAGCGACTGCAGCAAGGTTGGAATGATTGAGGTCTAGGAGGGCTGTCTTGCGGTCGATCTTGCGTATGGTGAGGTATCCTGTGACCTGGGATACAGGATGGTCTGGTTTGACAGCTAGATCGAGTGATTTACCTTGGAGTATATGGATGTCTGGTTGGTCTACTCCAGCATATAATGGTAGATCTGCTGGTTTGGCTAGTATGACTCTGGTAGGTATGGTGTCCTTCTGGAATGGAGTGAGTTTGGTTAGGACGAAGTTGGTGAGGGTGGTTAATGTAGGGAGAGAAGTAGGTTCATCTAGTGGTTCAGTGGTGATAGATGCTACTGGGGTCTTCTGTGGGGATGGTGTAATAGTTTTGATAATGGTCTCAAGGAAGGTAGGAGGGTGTAGGAGTGCTGTTACCTGTGGTGGGAAGACCTGTCCTTGTGACTCTAGCGTGATGAGGAGGGCTCTATTTTGATTGACGTATGTGGTGAGAGCGTCTGTGGAGCCTTGGGTGATGAGGTTGTATATGATGCTGGTAGCTGAGCCAGAGCCGCCTGAGGAGGAACTGCTGGATGGAGATGAGGGGGTACTTCCTGAAGAACAGGCGGAGGTAGTGAAGGAGATGATGGAGCCATAGCCTGTGCCGGCAGCATTTGTAGCGTAAGCACGTGCGTAGTAGGTGGTGGCGCAGGTGAGGCCAGTGATGGATGAGGTGAACGAACCTGTGCCTGATTTGATGCCTAGAGTCGTAGTGGCAGCTGTGGCAAGAGCGCTTTCTGTGCCCCAGGCGAAGCCGTGTTGACTTGGATACGCACCATTAATAGCAGTTACGGAGCCATTCAGTGAAGATTCTGAAGCTGTTACCGACGATCCGACTGCTGTAGTCACCGCCGGTGCAATGATGGGAACCTTCTTCAAAATAAACGTATTGAAAACGGGATCAGTGTGTGCAAGTTTCAGATGAATAGTGGTACCGATAAGTGGCTGTGTATCAGTCATATTTAATGGTAGTGTAATTGCGCTTCCGTCATAGACTCCTCTATATACCGGCTCGCCAAAAAGATACTGAACATCATATACCTCGAAATAATCGCCATTAGATAGGCCAGCTGCTGAAATATCAATACTATCGCTTGTGAGATTCTCCCAGTTATACACAACGATGTTAGCTCGTTCGCCAGGCTCATATAGATTGGGGTTAACATCGACATAGTTAGTTGTAGGCAATGAGGTAAAATAAGTACTGTTGGTATCTATGCCAAATTGGGATCTCACCTGAGCCAATGTCTTAGTTACCCCATCGACCGTAAAGAGATTTGCAGATCCATTGCTGTAATAGGTATTATTGTCCCAATTGAGACTGGTGAGTGTGCTCGGC
>CAYTZE010000016.1:0-9514 GCA_964442415.1 uncultured Candidatus Saccharibacteria bacterium | reverse complement strand
GTCATCGGAGCACGTATCATCATAGATATCGTGATCAATACGCTCGAGTCTACAGGTGTAGTCAATCAGAGCACCATCCAGTCGGTTAAAAGGGCCAACGGACAATAATTTATTATTTATACATTTATGAAAAAAATATACATAACAACTAGTGCACTACTCGTAACCCCATTTATCACTTTTGCAGGCGCAGGCAATCTATCTTCACTCATAGACCAGATCATCAGTTACGCAAATCGCATACTGGTCCTCATGATGGGTGCGGCTGTGGTGATGTTCGTCTTCTATATCATCAAGTACTTCATCAAGCCAGATGCAGAGAGGAAGGAGGGGGCAAAATACGTCATGTTTAGCTTGATCGGATTCTTCGTCATCCTGTCATTCTGGGGTTTGGTCAATATCCTCCAAGGTACTTTCGGTCTGCAGAATGAGAGCAACCGTCCTGCAGGATGGAGCTCTTTCACCAATATATTCCCGGGAGGTGGATCTAGTTCTAGTGGTACAGATACTAGGACAAGAGCAGTATTCGATATCAATGCACCTGGATCAGACCCATGTCCTCTAGGCTCAGATAGTGGTGGAGGTTGCAACTAATCCACAGTATATACGATGTCTGGATAGTACTGTGATATAATTACAAGCACTAATAAAACTATAATATCCATATGAAAAAAATAATCGCAACTATTGCAACAGTTTTCCCATCCATAACTTTTGCGCAGACTATAACAGACGTCAATTCTTTGAGTTACAAGCTTACCAATCTCGGCAATTTGTTCATCGAGATCCTCATAGCCTTTGCAGTTATATATATTGTCTTCAATGTTGTCCGTTTCATCACTAGCGAAGTTGGTGGCGAGAAGCGTGGACAGTATCAGACTGGCATCATGTGGGGTATTGTCGGTTTGTTCGTCATCCTTTCTATTTGGGGATTGGTTCGTATATTGACCAATACATTCCGCACTGACACTACCGCTCCACTCAACCAGTATCCACAGGTACAATATCCTCGTCAGATTCCCTAAGTAAGCGTTATATGATCAGTATTATCCCCGTCGTTGAGGCCAAGGTCGACGGAGCAGTGATAGGTAGATTCTTAGACCCCGTACTCAGTAATATTGTACTACCACTCGTGAAGCTAGCATTTGCTGTAGCTGTGGTTGTATTTGTCTACAGTGTTTTCCAAGTAGTTTGGGGCGGTGAAGAAGCTCGAGAGAAGGGCAAGAAGAGTATGACAGGCGGGATCATCGGTATGTTTATCATGATGTCAGCTTGGGGTATTATTTATCTTGTAGCCAACACGGTAGGGGAGTTCGGCAACTAGAATATAAGTTGCAGGGATGACTAATTTCAGGAATGAAAAAGGGCCCGCGAAGTGATTCGCGGGCCCGTGTTGTTCCTTATAGCTTCTTGGCTATCTCATACCACCCGAATGGTGGGTCTGGTGTATAATGCTTAACATACGCCAATCGCATGTTCTCGGCGACTTGCCCAGCACATACGCGGTAGGTGATGCTGTCTCGTGATCCGATCGATTCTGGATTGACCAGCGTGATGGGATTTTTGCCCACGGGGAAGCGTTTGACTGCCACGCCGTTGATGACTTTTTCCCAGGCAATATTCCTGTCGATAGGTTCGACACTGATGTTTGCACTTGGATCGATAGGTAACGATACCCCATCGACAGTTGCAGTGATGATACCCATGTCACTGTTTGCTCTTAGTGTCTGTTCGATTTGTCTCGAAGGATTCTGTCTGGCCAGCTCGGCGGATTTATCTTTTGCCTTCGATACTAGACCCCAGACGAGTATTACCACTCCAAGGACGGAACCGGTGATAATCAACGAGAGGGTTTTACTCTTCTTTTTGACTGCCGGTGTTGTTGCTGCAGGCATAGTATTCCTTATGGTTGTTGGATGACATTTACGCCACCCTTGTTGACGTTTTTATTGAATTTGCCAGCCTTGGCTAGACGTTCATTGAAGACTTCCTTTCGGCATCGCTCCAATGTTGGTCGCTGACCACTCTTCCCATTTGTAGTCCATTCATCGAGATACATTTTGTACCGAATAGCAACCTGCCTATTTACCGTTTCGGTATCTTGTTCCTCCGCCCGACGCTTTAGCATTTCTGCAACATAATCTTCGTCTGCATCGGTTATCTTCTTGCTGATTGGTTTGAGCTTGAGGGCTAATTTCTTTATCTTGACCCCGAGGTTTTCGAGATCAACGAGGTTTCCTTGGCCATTTTCAAGCTCATCACGGAGTTTGTCGCTGATCTCTTTCGAGTGCGATTCCATCCATTTGTAGTCATTCTTGCTTCCGTCGAGTGCTTTTGGATTGCTTGCGATCTTTTGGATCCAAGGGATGGATAGATCACCGAGCTGACTTTGGACACCTTCCATGCGTTTTGCATCATCGAATTTGTCCAGATTGTTTTCGTCAGCATAGGTGCTCACACTCAATGTTCCTTCCATCCTGACCCCATCGCAACAGCGGATATTCTCAATTTTGTACTCTTTGTCCGCTTGTGGCATATCGAATATGGCAACGCCGACGATTTCGATATAGAACCAATCGAGAAGGAAAGTGAGCCCCTCAACTTTTACTTTGGTTCTTTTTCCAAAGAAAGTGATAAGGCCCATTTGACGTGGATTGGACGCTGACAACTCCTTGAATCCTTGGAGCATGATCATACCGAGGAGGAAAGGAACGAAACCCCAATAGTACTGATGGAAGATCAAAATCCCGCCGGTCAGTATAAGTAATGCTGTTATGGCGAGTAAACTCGCGCTGTACTTGTTTGTCAGTCCTGATATTTTTTTCATTACTACTCTCTACTTTCTAGGCCTTTCGACCTTGTTGTTTGTTATTCAAATTTCGAGGAACTCCACCCACATTCGTGGTGGCTCGGAACTGTACTTATGTACTATTATAGCACATTTTATAGCTAAAAGTCAAGTTGTTCGGAGGGGTAATGCAACACACATATGCCAGCTTTCCAATCTAGGGCTACATTCAATAACATGGCCCCATAGAGACTTCGTTTGAGCAATAAGTTGAGCAATAAAAACGCCCCCTAACATTATTCATGTCGGGGGCGGTGTGTCTCGAGAGGTGAGACTAGGAGTTGCGAACTTTGGTGACTTGAAGCTCTGCGGTGTTCCGAGCTCGCTCTGATAGAGTCGCGCGGAATCCTGTGCCTCTAGTACCATAACTGTTCGGTTCCCTCACTGTTGACCATTCACCATCCAGTCCTCTCAGCTGGTAGATGATGTCTGCACGATCTGCGAGACACTCGATGATCACATGTGAATTTGCAACATAGTGGAACTCAAGCGTCTCCCCAGGTTGCATGATGTGTATTTCACCACTTTCAGGATCACATATGCGAGAATTGAGGCTGACGCCCTTCTTCCCGTGTTGATCATGCTGCGGCACCTCGTAATGTGCTGGTGCTTGCAGTAGCACGTTCGTATGGATGGTGATGTTGTACACGTTCGTGTTGAACGAGTTCTCGATCTTGTTGTTTTTACCACCCACGATACCTTGGCCGATATGATCGACGATGATACCACTTACGGTATTGCTGTTACCACTCACTCCTGTCCAATGTGTGGAAGGGACTGATGGAACAGTGTTCGTGATCTGCGTGGTGGTCGGAGATGTACCACTCGGTACATTGTTCGTATCCGTCACTACAGGTGGTACGTTCGGCAGAGACTCGTGCGAGCCTTGCAACTTTTGCATCGCGAGCAATGCTAGGAGTCCGCCGATCACGAGTCCGACCAACAAGGCCACTAACCACCACTTGTTATTACCAGTGGGTGCGGAATGTTGCTTCTCAGCCTGTGCTTTGGCTTGGTCTCGTTCCTCACGATCTTTCACTGCTTGCAACGCTGCATTCAGTGCTTCACGTGAAGACTTCATGTCCTTGGTCGCTTCCGAGACAGCTCTTTCGACTACTGCCTCGATGTCGATGACCTGCGCTGGGATAGGTGGCGGAACAGCGGGTGTATCCTTTGCTTGTGGCTCAGGATTGATCCATTGTTCTTCCAACTTGGCCTGCTCACTCGTCTTCGTGGAGGCTGTCTCTTCGGCGACTTCTCTCGCAACAGCCTCACCAACACCTTCTGTCGTTTCAGTCGTCTGTTGTGTCGACTGCTCAGCTTGGGGAAGGGTCGCTGTGACCTTTTTGTCTTCCTTGACTTTGTTGGCCTTGATCCTCGCTTCTTCAACTTTTTTTGCCTCACCCAACGCGATCTGAGCTGAGAGTTGGTGACCAATGTCGCTAACTTTTGTCAGTTCTGGATCCGCATACTTCTTATTCAGGCGTTCTACTTCATCCATGAACTTATCCAGCACTTCTCTGGCCTTGGTGAATTTGCCAGATTTTATGAAGCTACCGACGTGTCTGAGCCAGTTGACCAAGTCATCGATGTCATCTTTATACATGAGTCCCTTGGGTGCCTGCTCTGGTTTCGCCACCGGCTCGACTTTTGCTGATTCGGTGACTTTCACTGGAGTGGGGACAGTTTCGGATACGGCTTCGACTGGAGTTCGGTCAGTCACTGTAGGAGAGTCAGTCGCTTTTACAACCGGCACGCCGAACAGTTCCGATATTTTCTCGGCACTGTAGCTGAATGAATTCATAATTCTCGGCATTGTGTAAGTGCCGATGAAGACATGTACATCCAACCTGTACTCCACTCCTTCTCTGGGTTCACCTTCACTGAGTGGACCGATACTGACTGGCCAATTTTCGACAATGGTTGTACCTTCCTGTGACATGGCAGGAATGTGGCAGGTGTATCCAATCTTGTTGAGTTTACCATGACTGTCCAATGTTCCGAGCGTAAGCATGAAGTTTTGGGCACCAGTCACTGCTGGGATGTTCAACTTCCTGCCTCCATTGGTGCATTGAGGTGCGACCTCCACACTAGCCTGCTTTGATTCATTTCCTTCTCCGTTCATTTTGTTCTCACTTTCTTTTTTCACAGCTGGTTTGGGGCTGTCGGACACATCACTGTGTCCATTTGTTATTGTTTTGTCCTCAGTCACCGTACTCGTAGGAGTAGGTGAGCTGTTTTGCAGTAAGAGCTCCTTCTTGTCCAGATCTTCTGATAGAGTTTCTTCTGGCAGAATGATCGGTATGATAGGAGTTGTAATTATTTCCTGAACACTATGTTCTTTGATCGAACATCTGTCTTTCAGTAGTTCGTGTCTAGGATCCACGACGATCGTGCAACTATCCTGCTCACAGACACTGTGTTCGATATTTTTTTCCAAGAAATCAGTAAATGACCTCGAGGTACAGATTCCAGCTGACTTTGTCAGGAAATCACCTTTGAGCACCAACGTAGCCATAACAATTTTGAACGACATTGGATTTTGATGCCAGGTTGCATTTGGGTAGAGGAGTATCCGACTCCATATGTATGCCCTCAGCCAATCTGAGAGGTTATACATACCACACAACTGACCTCCATCATTTGGGGGCAACTGCAGTGTGTATGATCTTGATTCGGGATCGATCCTCGGGGGGATTATTGCGAAACGACTAAATCGCTTCGCACTATTCCACTTGAGCACGAGAGTATCGGGGTCGAAGTAGAATACTGTCTTTTTATCAGTATCAACCATAATTTTCCTCGGTTATGTTCTTGTCAAACGGCGTTAGCCATTCACCTTGAACGGTTTGTTGTTTCTGTATATATTATACTACTATATATGTACAAAGTCAATAGTAGGGAAATATGGCTCAAATAGAGAGGCTGAACCTCTATAAAAGTTGACACTTTTTGCATCCCTATGCTACACTCACCGATACGCGCATATTTGCGTTTTTAATAACCTAGTTTAACAATTTATCTTTGACTCTCGTTGCTTGGCCAGTCTCGCCAGAGCGATCTCAATCGCAAGGTTGGACATTCACGCCCAGACAATGCGAGTCAAAGCACTAAAATAATATTATGGCAGCAGAATTCAATCGCACCAAGCCGCACGTCAACGTCGGTACCATAGGACACGTCGACCACGGCAAGACTACTCTTACCGCATCTATCCTAGCAGTTCAGGCCAAGAAGGGCCTCGCAAAGGACAAGGCATACTCAGATATCGCAAAGGGCGGTACTGTCCGTGATGCATCCAAGATCGTTACTATCTCTCTCGCTCACGTCGAGTACGAGAGTCCACAGCGCCACTACGCTCACATCGACGCTCCTGGTCACGCTGACTACATCAAGAACATGATCACAGGTGCCGCCCAGATGGACGGTGCTATCCTCGTAGTTTCAGCACTTGATGGTGTTATGCCACAGACTCGTGAGCATATCCTTCTTGCAAAGCAGGTCGGTGTTCCTCAGGTTCTCGTATTTTTGAACAAGTGTGACATGGTTGCTGAGAAGGACCTTCTTGATCTAGTTGAAGAAGAGGTGCGTGAACTCCTCACCAAGAACGGTTTCGATGGCAAGAATGCACCAGTTGTTCGTGGTTCAGCTCTCAAGGCTCTCGAAGGTGATCCAGTATGGACAGTGAAGATCGATGAGCTCATGAATGCTCTCGATGCATACATCCCTATGCCAGTTCGTGATATCGACAAGCCATTCCTCATGCCTATCGAAGACATTTTCTCTATCGAAGGTCGTGGAACAGTGGTTACTGGTCGTATCGAGCGTGGTCAGGTCAATGTTGGTGACGAAGTAGAGATCATCGGCTTCCGTGATACAACAAAGACTACCATTACAGGTATCGAAATGTTCAACAAGCAGCTCAAGCAGGGTATTGCTGGTGACAATGCAGGACTCCTACTCCGTGGTACCGCAAAGGATGATGTATCTCGTGGTCAGGTTCTCGCAAAGACTGGTTCCGTAAAGCCACATACTGAGTTCGAATCAGAGGTATATGTTCTCAAGAAAGAAGAGGGAGGTCGCCACACACCATTCTTCACTGGTTACAAGCCTCAGTTCTACATCCGTACAACTGACGTCACTGGCGAGGTTACACTCCCAGAGAAGGTAGAGATGGTTATGCCAGGAGACACTATCACCTTCAAGGTCAAGCTCGTTGCTCCAGTAGCTCTAGAGGCTCAGATGCGCTTTGCAGTCCGTGAAGGAGGCAAGACCGTCGGTGCAGGAGTTATCACCAAGGTAGTCGCGTAGTAAAGCAGATTCAAGATTCTTGAATCATGAATCCTGATTCAAATAATATGGCCACAAAAGAAACAACCAAAAAGGAGTCAGCAACAAAGCCCAAGGCTGTCCGTGCCAAGAAGGCAAAGGTTGCTGATGCCGCACCTCATCTACGTATCCGCGTACGTGCTTATGAGCACAAGATTCTCGATGCTTCATTGAAGCAGATCATGGATACTGCAGCTCGCTATGATGCTGAGATACATGGCCCAGTACCGCTCCCAACAGAGATCAAGAAGTATACCGTGAACCGCTCGTCATTCATCGACAAGAATAGCCGTGAACAGTTCGAGATGCGTGTACACAAGCGCTTGATAGACATTATCAATCCGAACCCCAAGGTCATCGAGGCCTTGACCAATCTGAGTCTTCCTTCGGGAGTGAACATAGATGTGAAGATGATGTAGAGAGCAGTAAACAGTAATTTGTAAACAGTAAACAGAGAAACCAAGCAATGGCGATTCTGTTTACGATTTACTGATTACCGTTTACTAATATACTGATATGAAATTCATTCTAGGAAGAAAGCTGAATATGACCCAAATCTTCGATGCTTCTGGAGCAGCTTTGCCAGTCACGGCTGTTTCGGTACGCACCAATGTAGTCACACAGGTTCGCACCAAGGACGTTGATGGCTATGAAGCACTTCAGATCGGTGAAGGCTCAAAGAGTACCAAGAATATCTCAAAGCCTCAGAAGGGTCATTTCAAGGAGTTGGGCAATTTTGCTGCGGTTTCAGAATTTCGCCTGGATGCTCCTGTCCAGAAAGTAGGTGACAAGGTAGAGCTCGGACAGTTCGCTGCCGGAGATATGATCACTGTCTCTGCAGTATCCAAGGGCAAGGGCTTCCAAGGTGTGGTCAAGCGTCATGGCTTCGGTGGTGGTCCTCGATCACACGGTCAGAAGCACTCTGAGCGCGAACCTGGCTCCATCGGAGGAGGTCTCCGTACACGCGTGCCAGTCGGTATGCGCATGGCTGGACGCATGGGATCAGATCGCATCACCGTCAAGAATCTCAAGGTAGTTCATATTGACCCTGAGGAGAGCATCATGTATGTTTCTGGAGCTGTCCCCGGCAAGCGAGGCACTTTAGTAGAGATCGTAGGCTAATGTTACTATCATGGAAGCCCCACTATACAATCAGTCAGGAAAAGCTACCGGGAAGATCACTCTCTCGAAGGATGTCTTCGGCGTACCTTGGAATGCAGACCTTGTGCATGAAGTTGTCCGTCTCATGAACTCCAACTCACGCACACCAGTTGCTCACACCAAGATGCGTGGAGAAGTACGCGGTGGAGGCAAGAAACCATGGAAACAGAAGGGTACCGGTCGTGCTCGTCATGGTTCATCTCGCTCACCTATCTGGGTTGGTGGAGGTGTGACACATGGTCCTCGTTCTGACAAGAATTATTCTCGCAAGATCAACAAGAAGGCCAAAGCCGCTGCTTTCTACAGTATACTTTCTCGTAAGTTCAAAGATGGTGAGATCCTATTCCTCGATACTATGAACATCGCTGCACCAAAGTCAGCTGATGCCAAAAAGATCATATCATCTCTTTCAGGTATCAAGGGCTTCGAGAAGCTCGCAACCAAGGCTTCGAATGCAGCTATTATAGCTCTAGACAAGAAGACAGATGCTCTTACCAAGAGTTTCCGCAATTTCGGCAATGTCTCTGTTGAGGAGTTCCGTAATGTGAACCCAGTATCTATTTTGAATCACTCGTATCTGATTGTCACAAATCCAGAGGTATCATTGAAAGCTCTCAATGATAAAACAACAAAATAGTCATTGATCAAGATACAATAACCAACATGAAATCAACCGCTTCAGCAATCCTTCGCCCACGTATCACCGAGAAATCAGGTGTTTTGAGCCAGGGTGGAATATATACATTTGAGGTTGCCAAGGATGCAGATAAAGCTTCGATCTCTCGTGCCGTGAAGGCTCTTTATAAGGTTACCCCAATAAAAGTTGCGATCGTGAATCTTCCTGCACGCAAAACCTTCATCAGGGGTCGTAGGGGAGTTGTTCCAGGTATCAGGAAGGCCATGGTCACCGTCAAGAAAGGAGATAAAATAGATTTTGTTTAATAAAAACATGAGATTAGTCCACTACTATGAAATCATTTAGACCAACAAGTAAATCTCGACGCCATATGACTGTATTGCCATTCAAGCAATACCTTACAGCCAGTGAGCCACAGAAGTCTTTGACTCATGGTTTCAAGCGTGATGTTGGACGCAATGCTTTCGGACGTATCACTGTTCGTCACAAAGGTGCAGGTCACAAGAAGCTCTATCGTGATATTGATTTTATGTACGACA
>CAYTZE010000015.1:0-9585 GCA_964442415.1 uncultured Candidatus Saccharibacteria bacterium | reverse complement strand
GTTACTCCAGCTCCTAACAATTCTACAAATACAAGTGCTGAATCTACCAGTTTTGACCCATTCAATCGCACAACTTCCAACAGAGCAGTCAATGTATATACTCCGAGCACACCGTCACCAACTCCTACAACTTTCTACACTCAAGAGGAGAAACGAACAGATGAGCGTACTAGAGAACAGTCAACGATAGTGAACACAAATCCAGTCCAATCTGGGGGACAATTCCTAACTAACGACGCGAACTACAGACAGTCATTTGCATTGCCTACCAGATCTATAGATCAGACCATCAGTACATCACGTTCTGTTATATACTCAGATACTTCGACATTTGCACCTAGCGCAAACGAAAACTCAGATCCTTACAATACTGCATCATCTTATCCACTGACATTCACGACCATAGGAGGGACGAGTTCTAGTACTGCCATAAAAAACAATAGTGGTGGGGGTGGAAGCACCGCTAGTACAATAGGTGTGATCGCTGCCGGAGTCATAAGTGGCCTACTATCGAGCGGAGGGGGTGGAACTGGTGCCATATTCAATTTTGGTGGCATGGTTACTCGTGTGACTTACTGTACATGTAGTCTACCCAACATAATGCTCGACATAAATGATGTCAGGGGTCAATACATATCTCTAGTCTACACTCCCGGAGTGAGTATTTTGTATGATTATTACAATATCTATGGTACTGGCCAAAATGTCTTGGGAACTTATACACCTGGCGGTGTCTGTTTGGTATATCATGGCGTTGATTGTTCACCTGAAGGTGTACCTTTCGGGACCATCTCACAGATAGGCACTTCTCTCTAAAATACACTGCAACTGTCCACAGAATCAAGGCTCCAATCCTTGATTTTCTGCTATACTTATTGTGACATGGCGAGTTATTACCCACACAAACAGACTGTATTGATCACACTATTATGCATCATCGCTGTAGGGGGCGCCCTCATCTACTCTGGCACTATAGATATATCGCAAAAAATACCACAAAAACAAGCGCAAATTGCCCCTATAGATGTTCAACCAAAGGAAGTTGTCGCTGATACAGTACCTTCTGACTGGCGAAAAAGTTTCATCAACAATTCTAGCCCAACAACAGCATTACCAGCAAAGAAATCTGCGACAAATGAAGCACTCACTGTAACTGACCAGTTTGGTAGAGATTTCTTCGCACGATATGTACGTCTGAAGCAAGACAACCTTCTCGACAATCAGCAACTAGTACAGAGTGTGGTCGATCAAAGCATAGATACTGCTGTGAAAAATTCTGGCCAATCAATAACTTATGCCTTAAAAGATATTTCTATCACCAATGATGCTGATTCAACTAGCCTCAAAGCTTATGGCAATGCGATCGGACTCATATTTGCAACAAAGGGTGTAGATGGTGACCCTGCAACTATAGCCAATACTGCTTTTGATAAAGGGGATATGACCTTACTCACAGGTATTGATCCGATGATCGGATCCTATAGGAAGATCACCGCGGATCTGCTGATACTACCTGTACCACAGCCACTAGCTACATACCATCTATCACTAGTGAACAGTGTGAGTACTATGACTGGCATCGCGCAAGATCTACGTGTAGTCGACAAGGATCCGATGCGTGGCATGGTGGCACTCAGTATATATAGCCCTACACAAAGCAGTATCGTAGGCTCTCTGAAAAGTATGCAAAATTATTTTACTACTTCTCAAATATCATTTTCGCCAGCTGAACCAGGTGCATTATTCTCACTAAAATTTTAGCTATGAAAATATATTACAAAAAACTGATATTGCTCGTATGTATGATCTCGATCGTATCAGGATCGCTAGCTATACAACCAGCTACTACACGAGCTCAAAATGCTGTACCGATAAATACAATGTTCAACTGGCATAGCATCCAGCAACAGACCAAGGATTTCGTCTTGAATGGTCTAGCATGGAGTGTCGCCAAGGTTCTGGTCCAACAATTGACTGCCAGTATAGTGAACTGGATCAATACTGGATTCGATGGTAGTCCGGCCTTCTTGACTAACCCACAAGGTTTCTTCTTGAATATTGCTGACGATATCACTGGCGAGTTCATCTCACAATCTGGGGCGCTACAAAATCTCTGTTCTCCGTGGAACATAGATATTCGTTTGGCTATAGGTCTAGGACAGACGCAGTCGCTCCGCAAGAAGTACGCTTGTACCCTGAATACCATAATAGGCAATGCAAAAAATGCCACAGTAAATGGTTATAGTATCGAGGGATTCACTAGTGGTGACTTCAGACAAGGAGGATGGCCGGCATTCATATCACTCACTACAGAGCCACAGAACAATTTGTATGGTACATACCTCCAAGCAAAGAGCGATCTCGAGGGACAGATACTGGGCAAACAAAATGCTGTCAACAATGACCTGAATCGTGGTAATGGTTTCCTTTCTTCCGAAAAATGTCAGCCGAGAATAAATCCTACTACCGGCAAAGCGCTCACTGCCAATGATCTTGGGCTCAATCAGAGCGATCTAGCACAACTCAATGCTACAGGAAAAACTTCCGCTGGAAGTGGCACCCAGTATAGAGCCAACAAAGATCCAGAAAGTGGCGTGATCATATATGAATCTTGTTCTGTCCAAACACCAGGATCGGTCATCAGCTCAGCGTTGACCAAGAATCTAGACTCTGGCAGGGAACAATTGCTACTAGCTGACTCTATCAATGAGATAACCAGTGCTCTCTTTGCACAGCTCATAACTCAAGTACTCACCAAGGGTCTAGGTGCTTCAGTACAACGAACTTCTGGAACTACAAGATCATATGTCGATCAGCTCTATCTAGAAACCAAGAGTCCAACAGCTTTCAAAGGTTCTGGTGACAACATTCAAGGATCTTATGCACCATATATGGCAGATGCTCAGAAAGTAGAGAGTATCTACGCCCAAGCAGTTGCTGCTTTCGATATCGTTAAGTCAGACTATTCGAACGCCCAGGGTTGCTTCCAAGATATCAACGTAAACAGTCATCCTGGCGGTGATAGGAATACTGCTGATCAGAAATTGCTCGAAATACAAAATATACTTTTGACACAAGTGCCTGCCGAGATCGCTGTATACAAGAGCAAGTTAGATCGTGCCACACAGACAGTGGATGCCATAAATAGCAACATATCATCGGCTGGCAATATTAGTGGAGCAGAAGATGTCAGTTATCAAGCCAATGAGCTACAAAACTTCATCAATACAAATGTTCCGCAGATACAGAGTGACCTGAATACAGCACCGACCGATCTGACTGCAGCACAAGCCAAGGCTGCTCAGATGGATGTTGTGGCGAAGAGATACTATGCAGATTGTCAGCAACTCAAAAATGGCTTTGGTTTCAGACAATAAACAGCACGCTCAATACATATCATGAGAAAACACCTGACTCACATATTCACCATCCTCATCCTGATCACGATAATCATCAGCGGTTTTGGACATGTGGCTCATGCACAAACTGACCTCATAGGCTGCGCGAGAGATTTCAATGGCTGCGTGACGGACATTATCGCTACTGTTGTGAACATGGCGCTCACGGTGACATCGTGGATACTAGCCATATCGGGATATCTACTGAACTTCTCGATGAATCTGACATTGCACATCAAACAGTTCATAGATGGTACACCTGCCATATTCACTGTCTGGAAAGCTATCCGAGACATCTCTGGTATGTTCATCATCTTCATGCTCATGTGGGCTGCTATCAAGATGATCCTATCTCCATTTGGCTTAAATGCTGGAGTAGGGAGTATCGTGAAGACAGTTGTCATGGCTGGCATACTCATCAACTTTAGCTTCTTCATCACTGGAATAGGTATAGATATCTCCAATGTTGTCTCAGTTCAGCTATACAACGCTATCGCACCCGCCAACAATCTAGCGAGTAACACTGGACTTACAGCAAAAAATGTAGAGAGTACTTTTGGAGATGGGGGCATATCAGATATATTCATGAGTGCTCTTCGTATCACCAATATCTACGATCCCAAGACAGGCAAACTGACATCTGACAGCATCAAGGATGGCACAAATATCGGTTCAGCTTCTATCAAGATAATCTTGGGTGGTGTTGTCGGCATCATCATCATGATCACGGCGGCACTAAGCTTCTTCCTTGCTGCCATGGCCTTCGTAGTCAGATTTGTCATCCTGATATTCCTGATAGGTTTCTCACCTATGATGTTCGCCTCATATGCTATACCGCAATTGGATAAATACACAAAGAAGTGGGAGGAGTTGTACTATTCACAACTCACCTTCATGCCTATCTACCTACTCCTCATGTATTTTGCTATGAAGATACTAACTGAGAGCACTCTCTTCGGTACAGGATATGCAGGAGATCTCACCAACAGTGGCTCCTGGTATGCCAATTTCCTCGTACTCGGAGTGAATGCCGTGATCGTGATCGTGATGCTCAATGTGCCACTAGTAGCAGCTCTGAGTATGGGGGCCAAGTTACCTGAGTGGGCAGGCAAGGTCAAGGCGGGGGACATATGGGGTAAGGTTGGTGGATGGGCAAGGCAAAATTCTTGGGCATATACAGGTGGCAGAGCAGCGAGCTCGATCGCGCGAAGTGATAGGCTAAAAGACTTCGCTGCTAGTTCTAAGGTTGGCGAAATTGCACTCAAGGGTATTCGAGGTGCTGGAGCAAGTTATGGCAAAAAGCTTGATGAGCAGGTCAAGGCAAAAACTGATTTTGCTGAGACCTTGGGACATAATAATCAGGCGATACTTAATCTGGAATCTAGACTAAGAAATCTAAAACGACAACGTGATCGTCTTCCTTCAGACGCAAATACAGACACTCCAGCGCAAGCCGCTTTGAGAACATCACTTAGGGATCAAATTAATACTACTGAAACTGACATCGGAGTACAGAAAGATAGCAGAAAACAGTCGTATGCAAATAGAACAAACACTAGTAGTCCAGAAACTTTGTGGACTAAGGTAGCGCGAAAAGATAGGAAGGCGGCATCAAAGGTTCAGGCTGATATCTACGAAAATAGACTGAAGGATGAGAAGGATGACTTAAAGGATATCAAGTCCGATCTCAAGGCTATTGAGGGGGCAATAAGAAATACAGATAATGGCGCTGGAAATGCTGTTCAGAATGCAGAGAGGGCTCGCCTTATTGGTAGAAGAAATACTGGCCAAGCTGAAGTTGATCGTCTGGAAGATCTTTTGGGAATCGAGAAAAATAATATTTCAAGTTAATTATATGGAATACGACTACAAAATATTAGAGCAAAAATTTAATTCACTTCCGCCAGAAATACAAGCGGCCCTAACATCCGTTGAGGTTTCTGAGGAAATGAAAAAAATTGCGAACAAGCATGGCCTGCTATTGGATCAAGCATCAATTCTATTTGATACTACAAGTCATGTAATACTTGGGCTCATTCCAGGAAAAGATTTTGTAAAAATATTATCTCGAGATGCGAAAATCTCCTCTGATCTGGCACAAAAAGTGGCAGTAGATATAAATAGGGATGTGCTTGGTAAAATCAAACTAGCGATTCAAATTTCTCAAGAGCAAGAGTCAGTAGCTGAAGAACCAGAAGTAATTGATGATAGTTTAGCCAACCAATCCACCATCTCCAACATTGAGCAAGCTGGGGGATTCAGCGTAGATAGGGAGGTAGATAATGAAAATATCACAGATAGTGTACCGATAAGTAGGGATGCGGTGCTTGAAGGTATAGAAAATCCATCTGGACATACAGCGGATCCACCAGCCAATCTGCCTACTGAACAAGGTGGTATCTCTGTCAGTCGAGATACTGACCATTTTGAGCCGATGGTGGACTATCTCCTACAGAACACTATGGGTCAAGCAGAACACAAGACTGTAGTAGAGCAGAAACCAAGCATACCAGTATCACCGAAGAAGCCAGTAGTGCAACAACAGCCTCGTAGTGGCCCGGATCCTTACAGGGAAGAGCCGAAGTAGGCTATAATACATAACAATGCGATTCCAAGTTCCCCAATTCATCGAGGTCGAGGACAAAATATTCGGACCGCTCACATTGAAGCAGTTCATATATATCGCTGGAGGAGGAGGTTTATCCTTCCTGATCTATGCTTTCCTAGACAGTTTCACACTCGCGATCATACCTATAATGTTAGTGATGATCATAGCATTTGCATTTGCATTCTATCGGATCAATAACAAATCATTTGTGACTATCGCCGAGGCCGCATTCAAGTACTATGTCGGTGGGAAGCTCTTCATCTGGAAGAAAGAAGAGAAGAAGGCGCGAACAACCAATGACCCAGTAGGTGAGGCCAAGAACTATGCTTCGATACTCGTCCCAAAAATTTCTGACAGTAGGCTCAAGGACTTGAGTTGGAGTCTCGACATCAAAGAGAGTATGTATTCGGATAAAAAGCAAAGGTGAGTCATGAGCTAGGAGATATGAGCTATGATTCATACCTCATATCTCCTAGCTCATAGCTCACTTCAAACAAATGGCACAAAAAACTTCTACAACCCAAGACTTCATACCCATCCAAGAGATACGTGACGGTGTGATCATCCTGAAAAATGGCGGCATGCGTGCGGTCGTACTAGCATCGTCACTCAATTTTGCCCTGAAATCACAGGACGAACAGAGTTCTATCTTGATGCAATTCCAGAATTTCGTGAATTCATTAGACTTCTCGATACAGATCTTCGTCCAGTCAAAAAAGCTTGATATCAGGCCATATATTGCGCTTCTAGAGGATCGATACAAGGAACAGACTACAGAACTTATGAAGATCCAGGTGCGTGAATATATCGAGTTCATCAAGACATTTGTCGAGAGTACCAACATAATGTCCAAGAGTTTCTTTGTAGTCATACCTTATGATCCACCTATCATCGGTGGTGGCAAGAATCCTCTGTCAGGACTCTTTGGTGGGAAGAAGAGTGCCAAGGAAGCAACAGCTACTGCGGATGCAAAGTTTCAAGAGTTTAGGAGCCAACTAGAACAACGCGTAGCTGTAGTCGAGCAGGGACTGGTGCGTTGTGGTGTACGCGCAGCTGAGCTCGGGACCGAAGAGGTGGTAGAATTGTTCTACAAGCTCTTCAATCCAGGAGAGACGGAGAAGCCGATACAGATAACATGAGATCGGAGACTAGAGATTGGAGATTTGAATTCTCCAGTCTCAAGTCTCTAATCTCAAATCTCAATCCCATGTCATTTATTTCAAAACTATTTGGGCGTAAAGACGAACAATCACCGATTGTTTCTATTTTGCCAGAAGAAATCTACCAGGCTGGAGTACTAGAGTTGAAAGATGTCATTTCTCCTTCTGCCCTGAAGATCAGTCCCAAAGATCTGAACCTCGGCGAGAAGGTTGGACGTACACTCTTCGTCATTTCTTATCCACGATTCCTCGACGAGAGCTGGTTCGCACCTATCATCAACCTCGACAAAATATTCAATATATCTATTTTCATTCATCCTGTTGATACCGCCAAGATACTGCGACATTTCCAGAAGAAAGTAGCCGAGGTACAGAGTCAGATCTCTAGGAGGGAAGAGAAGGGTCTAGTGCGTGATCCTGCACTGGATACCGCCTACCAAGATCTCGAGCAGCTCCGCGACCAGCTGATGCAGGCGCAGGAACACCTCTTTGACGTGGGTGTATACATCACTCTTTTCGCTGATAATGAAGGAGAGCTCGACAAACTGGAGTCCGAGATCAAGTCCATCCTCGAGTCCAAGCTCATATATGTCAAACCTGCTCTCTTCCAACAAGAGCAAGGCTTCAAGTCAGTTATTCCGATCGCTGATGATCAGTTAGTCGTTCATTCCAAGCTGAACTCGTCGCCACTATCGTCATTGTTCCCATTCGTATCTTTCGATCTGACATCTGACAAGGGTATCCTCTACGGTATCAATCGCCACAACTCTTCATTGGTTCTATTTGATCGTTACTCACTAGAAAATTACAACTCGGTAACATTCGCTGTAGCTGGTGCTGGTAAATCCTACAATACCAAGCTCGAAATCCTAAGAACTCTGATGTTCGATGTAGATGTTATCGTCATAGATCCAGAAAAAGAATACGAGTACATGGCCGAAGCCACTGGAGGCAAGTACTTCAACATTTCGCTCAATTCCGAACACCACATCAATCCATTTGACCTACCTATACCTCGTGAAGACGAATCTGCTGCTGACGTGCTCCGATCCAATATCATCAACCTGGTCGGACTCTTCCGCATCATGTTGGGCGGTCTCACCCAAGAAGAGGATGCGATCGTAGATCGTGCTATCACTGAGACCTATGCCTTGAAGGACATCACACCCGAGGCAGACTTCCGCACTGTCGAACCACCACTCCTCTCTGATTTTGAGCTAGTCTTGGCAGGAATGGAAGGCGGGGAATCACTCGTACAGAGGCTATCGAAATATACGAAAGGTACTTGGTCAGGTTTCATCAACAGACCATCGAACGTCGACATCAACAAGAAGTTCGTGGTCTTCTCGCTCCGCGATATGGAGGATGAACTCAAGCCGGTCGCTATGTACATCGTCACACACTATATATGGAACGCTATCCGCAAGAATTTGAAGAAGCGCCTACTAGTTATCGATGAGGCATGGTGGATGATGAAATCCGAAGATACGGCTTCATTCCTATTCAGTTTGGCCAAGCGTGGTCGCAAATACTTCCTCGGTCTGGCTACTATCACTCAGGACGTAGATGACTTCTTGAACTCACCATATGGACTACCGATCGTGACCAACTCATCTATCCAAGTTTTGCTGAAGCAATCACCAACAGTCATTGATCATATCCAAAAGACGTTCAACCTTACAGACGAGGAGAAATATCTGTTACTCGAGTCAGATGTGGGGGAGGGTATCTTCTTCGTAGGCTTGAAGCACGTGGCTATCAAGATCGTTGCTTCGTATACCGAAGATCAGATCATCACTACCAATCCCGCTCAGGTCATGAATATCCAACAAGCGAAAAAGGACTTGGAGGCGACTGGTTAATAATATTACTCTGTAGTTACGTAGCCCCGCAGGCACGATATGTGTTTTGTTGTGTTGAACATGGCTACCACGAAGGCCGCCTACTACCAGGTCTTCTTCAACAGAACAAAACACATGTCGTGCCTGCGGGGCAGATTACTAATTCTGCTATAATAGAAGTATGGATGGAGAGAAAAAACATAAAATTGGTTGGATTGCTGGTGGTAGTCTGGCTTTTTTTGCATTGATAGCTGATCTACTAAGTCTCATTCCTTTTGTTGGTGATTTTGTTGGACCCTTGTTCTGGGTAGGAGCAAGTATTTACTTTTGGAAATCTGGTATGGGTTTTGTTAACGGACGTAGGCTGGCTACAGGTACTATATCTATGATTGCTGAACTTATTCCAGGAGTACAAGAACTACCAACAATACTTACTGGTATGTTGATAATACTACTAATGACTCGTTTTGAAGAGAAAACTGGCATTTCTGTCAGCTCAATAACTGGCGGTAAAGTTGGTCCAAAGATGAATGCAAACGGCACGCGCCTACCACCACCTAGAATACCAACCAATCAGG
>CAYTZE010000014.1:0-9602 GCA_964442415.1 uncultured Candidatus Saccharibacteria bacterium | reverse complement strand
AGAGATTCTGAAGGACGCTTCGGACCGAGCGTAGGCGAGGGAGAACCAGCCGATGTCTCAGCAGAGACATACGGCGTGTCCTGAAGAATCTACTTTCCCTACCGGGGGTGTTTTGATTTTGCTACTTAATTTCGTAGGTAATACTTACGGTACTCACAACCTTCTGCTCCCCTGTCGGAATCTGAGGTGAGACTGGTGCTATAGATACCTTGGCGCTCATCATCATGTCACCACCCATGCCTTCACGACCATAATATGATGGTTGATCACTAGAGTCATAGAAGCTGGTGATCCTCACGATACTGACACCGAGATCTTTGGCTAACTTTTCTGCTTTTGCCTTGGCGTCTATGATAGCCTTGGCACGAGCATCAGCCTTAACCTTATCGATATCATCTATAGAGAATGAAAGGCCATTTACATTTTGTACGTCCAAATTTCCAATAGTACTGAATACTGATCCAGCTTTGGTAAGATCACGAACCTTGACCTCTATAGACTGAGCAACATCATAGCCGTTCAAAACTGATTTGCCAGGCTTACAATAACCACCATTCGGAGCACATACACCATCCTGATAATCATAGTGTGGATTTATAGAATACGAAGTAGTCTTCACATCCTTATCTTCGACGCCAGCATCCTTGACTGCCTTGAGTGCAGCATTGATCTTCGTAGCGGCCTTTAACTGAGCATCAGAAACAGTCTTGCCTGTCTCAGTTACACTAAATGAAAATGTCGCTACATCTGGGATAGTGACAGCTTCGCCTTTGCCATTAACAGATATCGTATTGTAGACAGGTTTGTCTGTACCTACGTATCCTATAGACTTGAGCTCTTTGACAGAAATAATAGCGAGAAAAACAGTGAGTAGTACGACTGCACTACCTGCAATTTTCCAAAAACGTTCTGGTATATTCATAAAATAAATTGTTATGACTAATTAATAATATATGCGTATAATATGATGAAATAATATCGCGTTACTGATATAGACGCAATCGTAGGTATTTACTTACAGCCGATGACTACATGCAAACGTCAATCAGATTTTCAAACAAACACAATACAGTCATAGGTCCCACTCCCCCAGGAACTGGCGTGATCGCGGAGACTATCTCCTTCACGGTATCAAAATCTACATCACCAACGATACTGTATGTATTCCCTGTAATGTGTCTCGTGTCATTATCTGTCATGAGTATTTTATTTATCCCAACATCGATCACCACTTGACCATGCTTCACATGTTTTGCTTGGATAAGTCCGACTTTCCCTACAGCACAGATGACAATATCAGCCTGCAATGTCTCATGCGCCAGATCCTCTGTCTTGCTATGACAAACTATAACTTCAGCTCCAGCATGTCTACAAACCCAGGCCATAGGTGTGCCCACGAGTTTCGAACGACCGATGATCGTAACTTTCTTTGAATCACTCAGACCTTGCTGGTGTGTACCATGCTTCAGATCGATCTTGTAATATTCAAGTAACTCTAGTACCGCACGTGCTGTTGCAGGAATGATGGCTGTTGGGTCATTTTCTGCCAATTTCTTCTGGTTAGTAGTCGTCAGTCCATCTATATCTTTCTTCGGATCGATCATTTCTATAATGTAGTCACGATCTAGATGTTCAGGCATGGGTAATTGAACTATTATCCCTTGAATTGATGGGTCAGAATTACACTCAGAAATTTTGTCCACCAA
Organism: uncultured Candidatus Saccharibacteria bacterium; assembly: GCA_964442415.1. GTDB lineage: Bacteria > Patescibacteriota > Minisyncoccia > Phycocordibacterales > PALSA-1337 > C7867-002. The sequence goes on along the minus strand of CAYTZE010000014.1, from coordinate 7,896 downwards.
TTCACCCTGTGAAACTTTTGCAGTGAAGTGGATATGTTCTATCTGAACACCGATACGCACAGCAAAAGATTTCTTCATACTTATGAAGGCTGTAGAATCAGGCCTGTCGCCTATCTGTATTATTGCTAGTTTGGGTATATACGAAAGTTGCCTTACTCGCTCTATAAGGCTAGGTAAACGGTATTCTCGAACGATTTTGCCAGAAAGGATGGTTGCCGACATCTGATGAATATAACACATTCATGGTTGACATATGCATCATTTTGGAACAGTCTATACTCAGATGAATACTACAGCACCTAACATATTGAAAGTTGTTAAACCGTGGGATTTCTTTGTCTTTTACGGGAACAAGATATTCCTCTTTCGTCCAAAACCTGGGGTCATACCGACCCCCATCTATTCTGCCAATAAAAATGGTGACAGCATCCTTCTCTGCGAAAGAGATGAGGTATCTACTGGATACGATACATTCGATAGTGCTATCAAGGCAGTAGCAGAATCCATCCAATGTAACCTTGTACGTACCGAAGGACAAACAGTAGAAAGTGCTCGAGAAGTCATGTACCAGTTTCAGCCGATCAGAAAGTGATCACGTTGCGAGGTCGATTCACAAGCACTCAAGGGAGTGCTTTTTCATATTTCAATAATGACAATAGTTACTTTAGCGACCACCTCGCGAAAATACCTGACGGCAGTAGTCTGTTTTCCTCCTTTATTCCTTCTTTCCTTTTTGCCTCTTCTATCACCAGCTCCCCTATCTCGATCTTGCCACCGAACCTCTCTTCCAATTCCAGCAAATTATTTTTATACGCTATAGCCGAATAGCCAGCAGAATATCCATTGATTAAAAAGAATAATGGTTTGTCCTTCAAAAGTTTCTTGCAATCCTCAACTAACGCAAGAAAATGTTCTTCAATCTTCCATAGTTCACTAGTAGGACCGTGACCGAATGCTGGCGGATCCATCATGATGCCATCATATTTCCTTCCACGTTTTAGTTCACGCTCTACGAATACTCGTGCATCCTCGATGATCCAACGGATGGGTGCATCTTTTAGTCCAGAAATATCAGCATTCTCGCGAGCCCAAGCCACTGCGGACTTGGAGCTATCTATATGCACCACTTTTGCGCCTGCTTGGGCACAGGCGAGAGAAGCACCACCTGTATAGCCAAAAAGATTTAACACTTCTATATCCTCTGCTTCTCCCCCACTTTTAGCATTTAACTTTGCATTTTTAACTCTTTCTCTCAGCCAATCCCAGTTCGATACCTGTTCTGGAAACAAGCCTGTGTGCTTAAATGATGTTGGCTTGATGATGAATTTCAAATCACCAAAACTGATATTCCACTTTGTAGGTACGCCTACCTTCATAGACCAGCTTCCGCCTTTGTCCTCGCGGGTGAATACTCCATCGGCTTTCTTCCATTCTTGCAGAGACAATCTCTTTGACCAAAGTGCTTGCGGATCAGGACGAGACAACAAAACAGCACCGAATCTTTCTAGCTTTTCTCCATCACCAGAATCTATAAGTTCATAGTCTATAGATGGTTCAGTTATGAGTATTGATGAGGTTGTAGACATAGTTGAATGTGTTGTATTTTCTTTGTGATGGAGGATCAGTAGACTCGTGCCTTTTGACTAGGATCAGGGATCAACCACTTAATCAACTAGTTCGTTACTCATTACTGCGTATTTTTTGAAAACTATATTCGCCAAAATGAATAAGAGTATAGAAGTCGTCGCTGAACCAAGACAGTAGAGACACCACGCCTTCAAGATGAATCCCTGTACAAACATGAACCACAGTGACATGAGTAGACCAAGGACTGTGAGTGAGAGTGTCCATTTCAAGATATTGTTATTCTTGGTATCTAGATAGGCGAAAATACCGATAGCCACAATCAAATAGTATAGTGCACCAAGTAGTGACACTGGAATACCGGCAACTATCGAGTACGCACTAGTCAATACTGTCTCGCAACCAGAAACAACTGAACAAGGCGGTATCACACCTTGAAAGTGCTCTATGGTCAGATAAGAAGCATCAGCAAAGCCTAGTAGCGCTATGACTAGTATGACGATTGCGAGTTTAGTTGGTACTGGCTGAAGCTGCATCTTCAACAACTTTTTTAAATGCTTCATATCCTTGTGGGTTAACTATCGCTTTGCCATTCACGAAAAAGGTCGGGGTGGAGTTGATACCCAATTCCTCCCCCTCATCGCGATCATGTTGTACACGAGCCTTCGTATCAGTAGATGCATAAGCTAGCTTGTATGTAGTCATATCTATACCGATCTTCTGTGCATATCCCTCGAAAATATCTCCAGCAGTGTTGGAGTCTTGCCAAGCGATCTGATTTTCGAAAAGCGTACGATACATGTCCCAAAATTTACCTTGCCCTCCAGCAGCTTCTGCTGCCTGCGCGGCTACGATGGAATTCTTGTGTGGGAGTGGATAGAGTGGGAAATGACGATAGACAAAGCGTATACTAGTAGAAGCCTCCCTCATGAGTCTCTCTATGATCGGATAATATGACGCACATGCGGGACACTGGAAATCACTATATTCTACGATAGTAACCTTGACCTTTGTTGGATCAGTTATACCAGTACTAGAAGCAAAATCAGAAAGACGGACATGATCTGTCGCTACTACATCAGATGGAATACCCAGCTTCGGTCCTGTGCTAGCTGGCTTGTTCATAGCTACAACGAGACCCCATATGATAAGTACGAGTATAATAATAAAACTTGCCCAAAAAAATATTCGTTTTGTGTTCATAAATGCATTATTACATATTAATAATCATTTTGGGAGAGCGTGAGGGATGGGGCGAGTATGTTTTCTTTGCCTGCGGGACTCGCAATGTACCAAATGTACGGTCTTTTGGAATTCAACCAATCAGCAACCGATTCCAAAAGTCCTACATCTGGTCATTGCTCAGACAGGTCCTCAGCAAAGAAAACATACTCGCCCCATCCCTACCGCCCGCTCTAATGATGATACTTCTCCCCTTTCAGAATGGTAAATACTCGATAGAGTTGCTCCGCGAGAATGAGTCGGATCAACTGATGTGGAAATGTGAGCGATGAGAGTGCGATAATACTATTCGCTCGTGCTCGGACTGCGTCGCCGAACCCGTATGAGCCACCGATCAAGAATACCACTGATTTCAGCCCTTCGTTCAAGCGTTTCTGGATAAATTCAGAAAACTGGGTTGATGTATATTGTTTGCCGAGCTCATCGAGCATGATGATGTGTGATCCTCCTTCATGTGAATCGAGTACTTTGAGGATGCGCTTTTCTTCTTCAGCTTTGTCAGAGGCGGGAATGTAGAGCCACTCGATCTGGTTGTAGTGTTCGATGCGACCGTTGTATTCAGCCACCAATTCCGAGCCGACAAAGTCTTTCTCCTTCCCTACAGCGATAATGGTGATCTTCATGGAGTATTTCTACAACAGATGAGCGAACCACACAAGCGCATAGATACCAAGCCAGTTCATAGCAAAAGAAATAGGTACCAAGAAAATAAGACGTGTCTTCGACATACCCATGAGCATGAGGCCAAATTCATCAGGTAGTGGTGAGGCGATGATCAGTGCCCCGAGGACTGGAGAGAGCCATTTGAGAAATCCGAGATGGAACGACGAGAGGATATGCTTCATGAGGCTCGGCTTGAATGAACGTCTCAGATCTTCGGCAAACTTGTCCCTGATGAAGAAGAACAAGATCAGATCTCCGCACAGAGCTCCGAGTGCACCCCAGAGAGAAACTACCTGTATAGGAGTATTCTGCATGATATGAGCGAGTGCCACCGACGATGGTGCGATCGTGAACGCTGACGTGAAGAAGATGCCTGCCACGAAGCTGGCCACAGCACCGCTACCGAATACCCGCAAGAATGAATCGAGTAGTCCAGTCTCTGAAATAACTAGAGCGAGCGCAATACCAATACAAATGAAGATAATATCCTTCATGAGTTCGTTCTGAGATGATCTGCGACGCGCCATGAGTATATTTTAGCATGAGTGGTCAGGTAGTAGTTACACCAATAAAAAGAAAATCCCTGCTTACACCATTCAAGATGTATACAGGGATTTGAAACTCAGCCAACTTCCAATAACTTCATTGTCTCAACTACCTTTTGATCCATTTTTACTGAAGTTTTCTGCTGCCACGTTTTTATGAATCCGGGCAACTCGCTCCAGTGTAGTGGTAAATGCGCAAAGAATGGATGGATGCGACGAAGGATTTTGGCGTTGTCGGTATACGAATTACGGACCTCTCGATATTTTAACTTCAACGCATTATCACCTAGGTGTTCAAACCTCTTCATGCAGGTTTTTTGTGCGACAAGCGCATTTGCAACCAAGATCAACATCGCTTCCTTCTGATAAGATATTTCATTTAGTAACTCCGGATCTTTGAATCCCAAAATAAGCCACATATCCCCAAGTAAGTCCGAGTAATCTTCGTCTTCTTCCGATGGGTCTTCTCTAAAGAATTTTTTGAATGACCAGCGAGCCATATAGATCTCCTTTCGATTGTTTGTGTTATTTTGTCTTTGCGGCTAAGCAAAGACTCATTCCTTTGCAGGAAGAAAACAATGAGGAAATCGCTACAGGCGACACATCTTCCACTATTCAAAGGACTTATGAATACTACAATATCATGATATGATACAATAGTCAAATTGTACGTACTGAATGGCATTCTAAACACAACAAAGTTGGCAGGCAATTGCAACACTCATTTGGAGCAAGCAACCAAGAAATCTGCGATATGCTCAAGGTTTTCGATTCCCGGACGCGGTGTGCGCAGGCACATCGCTTCGCCACCCACAAATGAAAAAGTCCGCAGAAGCGGAACTTTTTCTCGTGGGTGGCTACCGGGAATCGAACCCGGAACTTCGGCTCCACAAACCGAGGTTTTACCACTAAACTATAGCCACCATGTATGTGCCACAACAATTATGAGCACCGCTCCTTTATAGCAGATTTTGTGAGGTTAGGCTATGTTACTTTAACGAATCGCCAAACAAAGATAGATGGTCATAATATACGAACTCGCCTGCCTGCTGACCTGAGTTAGTTTGGATAGTAACTACAATTCCAGACTTTGGTGTAGTCGATAATGTACTACCCAAAGTAACATTCGGCAGTTTTTTGCCATCAAAAAAGAGTTGGACAGTAGTTCCTGAAATAGACACAAATACATAATGCCATTTGTTATCCATAACCTGACTCGATGGTATTAATGTCACAGTAGATGCATTAACACCCAATTCAACACCATTTATAGTTTCACTTAAATTGATGCCGTCCATCGGTGTAGCCAAATCACTTTGATATGTATTAACCGTTACGTTTCGAGGTGCATTTGTCGTGATCGGTGTAACACCAAGCACCCACATACCCAAAGAGATATTGGTAAAATTATCAACACGAACTGGAACTCCTAAACCAGAATTAGAAGAATAATTTTGCGGAGTAATATAGTACATATTCAAAGATGTCCCTTTACTAATAGCTGTAATGGTCGATAGAGCATTGGCGCAAGAAATACTTCCTAATGACAATTTTAGATCAAGTGTCGAAGGCCCGGTACTATTGGACATTTTTTGCAAAGAACCTAACGAACAATTGGCAGTATCATCAAACTGATACTCAGCCAGCACCTTATCACTCAACACCCCATACGTATGTCTCTCGAATGTGACCAAACCGGCAATCCTCCCCTTCTCACGTGCAGTCTGTAGTGAGGCGAGTACAACTGAGGATAGTAGTCCTATGATAGAAATAACTACCATAAGTTCTATCAGTGTGAAGCCACGTTGTTTCATGGAGCTATTCTAACATACAGTTCATGATTAAATGTGCGTAATATATACACAACGGATTGATAATTGAGCACTTTTCCGCTATAGTCTCCCTACCTCCCACACAGAGACTTCGGAGGGCATAGCGCGCAGGTGGCGAAATTGGTAGACGCACTACCTTGAGGTGGTAGCTCCCATTAGGGAATGGAGGTTCGAGTCCTCTCCTGCGCACAAACGAGTGAAGCGAGTATGAGCGCAGAGCAAGACGCCTGCGCGTCTTGCGTGAGAGGACTCGAAGAGGTTGAGTATATTTTCGAGGAGCTTTGCTCCGAAAAAATACGAAACCTGTACTGCGCCTGTAAGGCGAGAGTCCTCTCCTGCGCACACGAAAAATCCGATTATAGAAGCTGATAAAACTACAGGAACATAAATAACAAAAAAACCGGAGTTCATCCGGCATTTTGTTATTTCGCTACTTCTTCCTTGGGAGTCTCTGCTACTACTTCTGGAGTTGATACTACCTCTTCTTTGACTTCCTTGACGGCCATCACGCGACGCATCTGCTTACGGATCTCCTTGGAAGCCTTCTCACGGATGAAGTAGAGCTTGGCACGGCGAACCTTGGAGCGACGGATTAGCTCCACTTCATCGATCATCGGTGAGTACAGTGGGAAAATACGCTCAACGCCGATACCACCGACAACTTTGCGGACAGTGAATGTAGCACCAGCCTCAGAACCATGCTTACGAGCGAGTACCAAGCCTTCAAAAGCCTGGAGGCGGAATTTACCCTTGTCTTCCTCGATCTTCTGCCAGACGCGAACCTGATCACCCGAGCGGATGTCGAGTTTCTTGCGAGCATTGAGCTCAACAGCTGAAATTACCTTGGTTACCATAGTGGGAGTACAGTAGCATGACGTCGCCAAATATTCAAGTGCTTAAGTAGCGCCTCAGAGAAAAGAGATTCTGAAGGACGCTTCGGACCGAGCGTAGGCGAGGGAGAACCAGCCGATGCCTCAGCAGAGGCATACGGCGTGTCCTGAAGAATCTCTTTTCTCTGAGGCGCTACTTCACTTTAATATCGAGTAGTGCACATGCTCCCATAAAATCTTGTGGTAATGGACACTCTATCTTCACTTTCTTGCCAGCTATGGTTTCGAACTGGATGGAACGGGCGTGAAGTGCTGTACGAGTGAAACCGAGTGCCATGGGACGCTTGGGGCCATAGAGAGTATCACCGACGACCGGATGATTGACCGCTGTAAGGTGTACGCGGATCTGATGAGTGCGGCCAGTCTTGGGCTCGACTTCGAGGAGCGAGAACTTCTCATCCTTGCCAGTGTGTGTCTCCTCCCCCACTGGAATACCTGCCTTAACCGGGTCGATGACCACTGTCGCGACACGTGTCCAATAAGTCTCCGCATCACGCATCTCACCACGAGCGCCGCGCTGTGCGGACCATTTGCGGAAATCAGAGGAACTACGACCGATGGGTCGATCGATGGTGCCGAACTCTTCATCGACTTCACCCCAGACGAAAGCAAGATACTTCTTGGTCACTGTTCTGTCTTGAAATTGTTTCTTGAGGCTAGCGTGTCCCTCAGCAGTCTTCGCTATAATGAGTGCGCCCGATGTCTCACGATCGAGACGATGCACAATACCTGGACGTAGGATATCGGATCCATCGAGAGCTCGAGTATGCTCGCCAACATTCACTGCGTCAGGAAACATGCTCCTAACCCAATCGGTGAGGAATGGTCCTTTGTCGCGACCATCCGGGTGCACCATAAGGCCCGCGGGTTTGTTGACCACGACACAGTCGGTATCTTCGTAGAGGATCTCTACCTCGGAGACTTTATTGCTCATATCTTGAATATACGCTAATCTAGGATAGTTACAAGTTTAGCGTACTTTTGCGCCCTTAGCTCAGTTGGTAGAGCAATTCATTTACACTGAAAAGGTCGGGGGTTCGAATCCCTCAGGGCGCACAGATAATATATTATTTTGTTACCTCACTTGGTGCCCCCGGTTGGAATCGAACCAACATTGACGGCTTAGAAGTCCGCAGTTCT
>CAYTZE010000013.1:0-9684 GCA_964442415.1 uncultured Candidatus Saccharibacteria bacterium | reverse complement strand
CATGAAGACAGCCATGATAGGGTTCTCTTCGTGTGCTTCAGCTAGTTCCTGAGCCAATGAATCGTACCCTATCAAGGCTTCATCATCAGTCGACTGTCGCAAACTACGGATACCCTCATTCGCCACTTGCGTTAGTGCCTGTATTGGCCTCTCTTTGACCAAGACGCGAATGTTGTCATCAGCGTATTTCTTAACCTTCTCCAATTTAGTTTGAGACACATTGTTGCCAACAAAAATATCAAGTGTCATCAGTGATTTCTCATCTTTATTTCTCCTTGTTTCATTTTCCTTGCTCACATGCATAGCTGCTGCTAGGGCAGCATTACCGGAAGAAGAGATGGCAAAGGCATAGTCACCATGCTTGTTGTAATGATCGATCATGATAGGGATAGAACGGCCCTTGTGAGATCCGTATGGATGTAGGTCCTCACGCTTGAAAAAGAGCCTCGGAAGGCCTATAACTGATGCTAGATTGGGTTGATCCTCTATTGGTGTCATAGTGCAAGTCTACAGTATAGTTGATTGATGTTCCACCTCTACGTTTGTGATATGGCTGGAACCTTAGTTACTTTTTGCACTCGTAAGTGATTTCGGGTACTATTGAATAACAGCTATGCATGCTGTTTTATTGCGTTTACACCTATAATGTTTCATCAAAATCTAAAAACTATGAATATGCTTTGTATATGTCCCGAATGTAAAAACACCCTAGATCTTTCTCGCTACCCAAATCTTACTGTTGGTATGGTTGTAGAATGCAATCATTGTGGGATGACACTCCTGGTCAAAGAGATTGCACCAGATGGTAACCTGAAGACCGAGATTGTCGATGAAGGAAAGTAGGCAAGTTTCCAATAACCAAGAAACAAGGTACAAAGACCAAACCTTAGCAGCTAAGGTTTGGTCTTTGTACCTTGGCTATTGTATCTTCCTAGATTTTGGTTATTTAAGCTTGTTAACCGTTTCCTCAATCATTCCCCGAAACCCATGTGACCCAAGAAAGACGATACAATTGTCTTTTTTTGCACTTGCTATGATGTGTTCGACCAGCTTGGCATCGTCATCAATATAGGAGACATCAGCATGAGTCTTTGCGATCGTCGCGGTGAGCTCATCTCCTTCCATCGGCTGATCCGTTTCATTATCAGCAATTTTGAGTTTGGTCAAATGGGGAATGATTATACTATCTGCATCTTTGAATGCATTGTCATAAGCAGCTAGTGAGGCGCGCTGACGTCCACCGATATTCGGCTCATATACCGCGATTATCTTTTTGTCATAGACTTCACGGATACTCGCGAGAACAGAAGCAACTTTCTCTGGCGTTGGTGCGTGGCAGTCGAATACGGTTACATCTTTTTCCAACCGCTTTTCGAAGCGTCTCTTGATGCCCTGGAATGTATTGATCGCCGCAAGTATTTTCTCAGGCTCGACTCCTATAGCATGTGCCATAGCGAAGGCAGCAGTGATATTTTCTGCGTTGAATCTACCGAACATTGGCGACTTCACATTGAATGCAGAACCAGCATTATTGATAGTGAACTGTAACCCAGTCTTTGTTGGCTGCACATCCCCATATCTATAATCAGCACTACCAGCACGACCATAACTTACGATTTTTTGGGTAGGCTTCAATCGTGCATCACACAATAATGTGGTATTACCCTCATTGTCAGCACACGTAAGGATAGTTCCATCGGCTGGAATGTCACCGATCATCTTTTCGAATGCAGCAAAATAATCTTTTTCTGTAGGGTAGAGATCCGCGTGATCCCACGAGACAGAAGTAAGAAGTAAGTGTTTTGGTTTGTACACCGCAAACTTCGGGCGTTTGTCACTTATAGAAATTTGATATTCATCACCCTCGACCACACTCCACTTACTATCAGTGATAGCGCCAGTAGCATGTGAGAGGGAAAGGCCACCACTAAAGTAACTTGGGTCAAGTCCAGCCTTTATCAGGATATACGAGAGCAAGGCAGAAATAGTAGTCTTGCCCCAGGTTCCTGTAACAACTATAGATTCTGGTTTTATGACAAATCGCGCGAGAGCTTCTGCAAAAGAAACGAGAGGAATACTGTGTTCTGTGGCATATTGAACCTCTGGATTGGAAAGGCTGGTCCCGATACCACCCGAAATAATCAAATCTGGTACGCCTTCCGCCATCATATTTTCTGGATGCCAACCAGCATAATAGTTTACGCCAGCTTCTGACAAGTGCGTCGAAACGGGTGGGTAAAACCCTTTGTCACTTCCTGTCACCTTAACGCCCTTCTTGTGAAATGCGATAGCAAGTGCGCTCGTAGCCACGCCACAAATACCTATAATGTGGATGTGGGATGGGAGTTTGGGGATTTTGGATAGCATATGCCAAGTCTACAGTAAATTTGACCGAGGTTCCACTTTGACACAAATACAGAGGTAGAAGCTCGGCTCATCCATGCTACGAAAAATCCCCCACCAACTATTGTTGAAGGGGGAGTGAAGACTGTGTGATCTCAATCGATCGAACGTACTGCTTGTGCTTCGAATCGATACGGTGCCTGTGGCGAGGTAAGCATCTTTAATGCTGGCAAGGACTGTGTTGGTTTCAGTGCCAATCTGAAGAGTTCGCACCCTTCTGCATTGGTCGGAATGACCATACTGTACCTACCACCGTCATTGACGATGGTGTTCGTAACCTGACACCAGTTTGGAGTCTTGAGATCTGAACAACTCTCGACAACCCACTGCATGTTCGGAGGTGTCGGAGCTAGTTGGATCCAGCTGAGTCTCATACAGTTTGCAAGAGGTACTATCTTGAGTACTGGATTCAGATTGAGATTCATCTCAGTGTCCTGGAATCCACACATGTAAGCGAGCACCACAATATCCAACACACTGGGCAACATTCTTTCGCCCGGAGCCCAAGACCCTCCCATGAGAGTCCTGTAGGATACGTAGTATATGTGCGCTATGTAACCAAAGTTGTTATATTGCAAGGGAACTATCATTGTAGAGAAAGGACCGCTGATGACATCTATGTCACCGTCAGTCGACTCGGCAATGAAGGTATTGTTGAGGATACTCATCCCCAATGCATGACCAATCTCGTGCAGTGCAGCAGTGAATAAATCCATGTGCACGTCGTCTGATGGGTATTTGTAACATCTGGTAGCATTTATCGGTCCGCTACCGAGATCTACTGGTAGCTCGATGTAGGCACTTGATTCTTCGCATTGTAGCGGAGTTGGATCGAGATACCATTGGAATTTGCCTACCCCAGCGACATTATTGAACGACACGATCCCAGCTGTTTCGCGATTTGGGATCCCGCCTTGAGACTGGAGGTCGTGTTGACCACCACCGACATCTGCCCAACGGAAGCTGATAGTTAAAGTTAAATTCCACTTTGGGAATATGGCCTCATAATAATCAGCCGCAGCGTTGCAGATATCCACTAGGTTGCCGGTTCCTATACTGTTCGTAGGAGCGACCCCGATGTTACTGAAGTCCCTAACTATGGTTAGGGCACGAGCAGGTACTATTGCCGTGAGGCATATGAGTACCGCCACAGATAGTTTCTTCATATTTGAAAAGTGCTTTCTTGTTTGGTTGTTGTTTGCCCTATAACCCTAGTATATCTTATCATGATAAGACTATTTTGTCAATATGTGGATATCTGGCTATACAAAGCCATACTTTGTAGATATCTACAGGGTCATTTTTGCACCAAAATTACACATCTATATCTGCAGAAGTTCGTAGGAATTCGCGGACACTATCTATATCTGTAGACCACTTTTTTCCATCGAACCATTCCAATCCCTCGAATTGGAGTTTGTATGTATCACTTTTCCTCTGTAATGAGCCAAGATATATATATTTCATGCCAGTACTTTTGGCGTATTGGATAGCATAGAGCATCATACCCATACCCATCTCTTTCGGAGAATCATTTAAGCTATAAAAAGGATACGAGTAATGAAGTATATCTTTGCTAGCATAGCAAATAGAATAGCCCAGAGTTTTGGATGCGATCTTTTTGTCAGTATTTTGATCTTGCGAAGCTAGTTTTGAATAGGTCAAAATACAATTGAAATTACTTTTGTGCGGCTCAGTAAGTATCTCTTTGATTTTCTGCGCACTCATGATGCCCGGACCAAACTTCGTGGTATAAAAATCTTTGGCGAGCTTGGCAACAGTCATGTCGTATTCTGGAGTTGGTAACGCTACTGCTGTTGGGTTTGTGATCCCTTCTATCTCGATCTTCCTGAGTACGCGTCTGTTTTCACTGCTCAATTCAAATTTCGATAGATCGATCCTGACTGAGCGCGTCTGATGCATGACACCTTTGCCGATACGAGTGAAGACATAGCCACTAGAATACATTACAGAGATATACCTTTCTGAAAAGTCAGTGATGGTTTTTTCGTCCCAATGAAGGTAGGTCATCCTAATGTAATGCAAGCCAGAAGCCGAAGACAACGAATATGAAATGTACTACCCAAAAGCGCATAACAGTCTTTTCCTCACTCCAACCCTTGAGCTCATAGTGATGATGGAGTGGTGCCATCCTGAATACTTTGCGTCCCAATGTATATTTCGAGATGACTTGTATGACGACGCTGAATGCTTCAACATAGAACATGAAACCTAGGAATAAGAGTGAACCTGTCTCACCTATGGCCATAGCATTGACCGCGAGTAGAGCACCTACTCCTAGTGACCCTATATCACCCATCATGAAGCGTGCGGGTTTGATATTGAAATATGTATAGGCTACTAGAGCACCAGTAGTGGTAGCATTCAAGATGGCGATTTCTCCTAGGCCGTTGATCCAAGAGAGGATGGTCAGTGCACTGAATGTGGTGATGAGCATACCACCTGCGAGTCCATCCATACCGTCAGCGATATTGACTGCGTTGGCGGTGAACATCACTATCAGGATGGTCAAGGGAACTATGAGCCAGCCTAGATCGATACCATTCGACAAACCGATGCTCGAACCAAATGGTAAGTATAGATAGTGCCAAGCGGGTCCAAGCTTGGTATAGACCCACCAAGCTGTTATGGAGCCAGCGATGAATTGGAGCACTAGTTTCTCATGAACGAAGACGCCCTTGTTGGTGCGAGATCCGAACCATACAGACATGCGCTTGAAGGCACTCCAAGGGAAAGTGACTATGTACCATACTCGCATCTTGAAGCTCTTGTGAATGCGGATAAGGTTCATGATATGACCAAGCTTGCGCGAACGTCGCTCACTGCCATAGATGTTCATGATATCGTCGATGGCTCCCAGGGCTGCAGAGATGAGCATCACACCCACTGGGACATAGGTGAATGAGCGTGACCAATTGAAGAAATATGTGATAGCAGCCACTGTAACGATGATGAGCAAACCACCCATGACTGGAGTTGTGGCCTTGTAAGAGTGGGAACCGAGCATAACTAGCTCAGTCTTGGCGCCCTTGATGATATTGAGTTTGTAGAGGGCACGAATGAGTAGCGGTGCCCACATATAGGCAACTATGGCTCCAGATAACGCAAAACCGATGATATAGCCTAGGTCTGCGGTGCCTTCGAGGATGGTTATCATTTCGATACAATAACACGAAAATGATGTAGTAGGCAATTGTAATTACTTTAGCCTACGTGCTTCAGTTTTGGAATTTTGAGCACGAGTGAAGATACGGTTTGATGGCCCTTCTCGATCATTTTCTATCCATAGAGCTTCGGTGATCGGTTTCGTATGGTCAACAATCTCAATGACTCCTTGTTTGATGCCAGAACCGTAGATACCGTCCTCGGGATAGGCGACTGCATGGCTGTAATGTATCTTGGATGCGACAAAATTCTGGTACTCGACTTGGTGGATGACGAGGATGTGATCTCGGTCATTTTGATGTGGCTGCGGAGGAGTTGTATTTGGGATAGAAGGAGTTTTAGATTGTGTCGCAAGTAGAGTGATCATGTCACCAGGGACTATGTCTTTGAGTTCAACAACCGTACTATTTTTATTATTTGCCAATGTAGCTACGGAGCAATTTTCGACAGGACGTAGTTTGGCGCGAATCTTTCCCAGTAGACCACCAGCATTGACGAAAGAAATCCTAGTATCGAGTTTGCCTGTACTAGTTTCTACACTCTCGGAATTTAGTACATAGTAGGCGAATCCAGAACAATCGATGCCGAGGTTGTTGTCAACCAACAATTTCTTGAGAGACTCGCTAGTGAGTGAGTCGGTGGCGACATGTGCCTTTAGCAAAACTGACTGTGCTTCATCAAAAATATCTTTGGGGCTACCCTTGCCAGTATGCGCACGCAGCGCCACGCGAGCCCTTGTTGTTCTGTTATTGAAATATGGAACTGAACACATGGCTGGACCAACCTTGAAGTGAAGGTACTGATCTATGACTGATAGTGCGCGTGGCGAGAGGGTTTTGGTGTTCATGTTATTTATCAGAAAATACCTCTGCAATCTCCTTGCCCCTAACATTCAACTGACCATGAGTCTCCATGATACCTCTAGGGCATTGGACACGCACGAGGTCCTCATTTGGCGTCGTATTGGTATAGGCAATAATGTTGTAACCTGCCTTTTCTAGAGTGGCGATCTTTTCTGAGGCAATTTTCGAGACCTTCTTTGTGACACGTTGAATGATTTGGGCACCATCATTTACTGGGATGAGTTCTTGCTCAACAGGTTCACCAAGGAGTGCAAGTATATGTGCTTCGAATGTTGTGATGCCAGCAACTCCCGCAAGGCGATTTTCATTTTGCAGGAATGACTCGAAACTAACAGAGGCTGGTTGGCGTGCGTTGATCTCGATCAGGTTGATCGTACCTTGCTCATCATTGCGTATAACATCAACACCATAAAGACCACGCCATCCAGCGGTGCGAAGTTTCTCACCAATCTCACGTACGATAACTTCGATCTGTGAGATCTCTCCATCACTGAGTTGGCTATGCGTCAGTGCCCAATCATTGCCCACAGTAGCGAATGGACTGTCAGTAAATGGTGCGAGACCAGTGATCTGATAGCTTATGTTGCCCATAAGGATAACATCTCCTGCCACTACTGCATTGACGGTAAATGAAGGACCTTTCACAAATGTACTTTTGCGCGTCATACGATGAGGGAACTTCTCTCGGAGTGCAACAAGCTCATTTTCAGAGGTGATGAGGATGGTACCACCACCTGTATGACCGTGTGCCCACTGGAGTATGAACGGCTCACCAGTCCATTTTATTTCTTTGGCAGGCAGGACGCTGTGTTCGGGAAGATATTTATTTGCGAGTTCACCGAGCCACTCGATCTGTGTGATCTTGTTCTCGACTCTCTCTGATAGTGTCGCTTTCGGATTCAGAATAGCAAGTTTTGCAGTCGTCGCAGCCTCTTCGACGCGTTCAGTATTTTTGAATACGATGATATTACTCGGATCCTTGGTGAGCTGCTCACGCACCTTCGGATCCTCCATGAGTTCACGAGTGCCTAGGATCTTCTGGCCATTTTGCGGATCTTCCACTAGCCAAACATGATCTGGAAATCTCTGCGCGATCGTCTCTGAGTAGGGAGTTTTGTTTGCAATAATGCGGTAGTTACCTCCTGGGTCCATGCCTAGTGCGCGCTCAATATCACGTGTGATATAGGTAATTTTCCTAGTAGGGTGCATATAAACCAGTCTAAAGTGAAACTGAATGAAGTGCAAGCGTCGATAGTATCTGCTGACATAGATACATATAATATGATAGGGTACACCTATGACTACTTTCTCTGTTATCGGTACACCTATCGGCAATCTCGAAGATATCACACTCCGAGCTTTGAAAGTCCTCGCGAAATCAGATCTCATTCTATGCGAAGATACTAGAGTGACCAAGAGACTACTCGACAAACACTCCATTTCAAAACCAACCAAGTCCTATCACGCACACAGCAAACTCTCGCGTGTAGATGAAATTATAGAATTATTGAGAACTGGGAAAAATCTCGCTTTAGTCTCAGATGCGGGTACCCCCGGCATCTCAGATCCTGGTTCCGAGCTCGTTCGACGCATCAGGCAGGAATTGGAGAACGAGATCAAGAGTGGTCAGATCAAGATCGAAGCTATCCCTGGACCATCTGCCATAACTTCAGCGCTTTCGATCGCAGGTATTCCGTGCGCAGATTTCGTCTTCCTCGGATTCTTGCCACACAAGAAGGGGAGGGAAACTCTATTCAAAGAGATTACTGCGTCGGAGAGAACCGTGGTCTTCTACGAGTCTCCACATCGCATCATGAAAACTTTGGAAAGTTTGGAAGAGCATCTGAATGATGGTATACCTAGTCATGAGCTAAAATTTGTGCCAAAGAAGGTTACTATCTGCCGTGAGTTGACTAAGATTTTCGAAGAGGTAGTCCAAGGCACTGCCAAAGAAGTCAAAAATTACTTTGAGGAGCATAAGGAAAAAATGAAGGGGGAATTCGTGGTGATCGTGTCGTAGTTAGTGATTTGTGTTAGATGTGGCTTAAGTAGAAAGGCCACCATTTCCTCTTGGATTTGGTGGCTTGCTAGATATTTTCGAGCATATTGATGATCGCTAGTACATCCGAACCTCTATAGGACAAATGAGCGAAACCTTCAGAATGTTCGATGCCCAGTATTCCAGTCTCATCTCCAAATGATGGATGGATGATTATCTGAGCTTCTTTCAAGGAGAAATTTAGTGCTTTATCCCTGGTACCTTGCACAACTTTGTCTACGGATGCTTTGACTAGGGATTCTTCTGGTAACCAAATAGACTTGTTAGCACGATGCTCAAACCTGACTGATGATTTTAGAGCAATCGATAAATTGTCGTCCTCGATATTGTAGTCGGATAACACACCTGCATACCAAAGGTGTGATGATTCAAATAACCGCACGACGATGATTTTTTGTGAAGAATATGGCCTGATTTGTTCCTTTGTCAAAGGAACGAGTGTATAGTTGTTCATAGTTTCACCTATTTTTATTTTGTTTCTGGCGTTATCCTAGCATATTGCGCTATACTATCAATATGTCAAAAAGACAGGTACTCATCATACTCGGTATATGGATCATGATATTCTTGTTTATCAGTTTTCCTGCATGGTTGGACAAGATGTCCTCATTGATAGTCGGAGCTTTGATCGTACTTATATCCCTTAGTATGAAACCAAGAGAGCGTCCGATTGTACAAGATCAGGCTCCGTATACAGAGCGTAACAATGGCTCTACAGCTACTACATCGACACAGAAGACAACTCAACAGAGTTCGCCCAGAGTAGTTCCGGGTGTTGATGGTATGATTAATAAAACAGATTTACCGAATATTCCTTCATGATGCGATTGCGGCGAGATTATGGAATGATACGCATAACTATTATAATTACTGGAGCTTTTTTCATCCTTGTAGGTATTGTCGCACTATTCTATTTTGTTCCTCTTGGTCATGTAGACTATGTAGCCAATACTGCAGACTCAAATGTTGCGGTAGTACTCGATGCGCAAGCAAGTACGACGGATATGGCTACTACAACACCTATCGTTGCTACAACTACTCCGCAGTTTGTCGTGACACATGTGAGTACTCCTGATCCTCTCAAGGGTATATATATGTCTAGTTGGGCAGCTGGAAGTTCGAAATTTCGTACACATCTTTACGATCTGGTAGATACGACTGAAATAAACGCGG